>NZ_JBQZXE010000008.1:0-65605 GCF_053555855.1 Shigella sp. SIG3 | reverse complement strand
AGCTTTCAGCTCACTGTCGCGAGGTGGCGTATATCACACTTTCCTCTTTCAGAGTCACCCCTGAATTTCAGGATTTTTTCTCTTCAACCGAACCGGCTGTTTGTGTGAAGTGATTCACATCCGCCGTGTCGATGGAGGCGCATTATAGGGAGTCGGCTCAGGAAGACAAGCGGAAAAATGCATTTTTATTTCAACCGTTCATCTTTTAATCATTGCGCCGGTTTTTGCTGCTTTTTTATCGCTTGCGGCAGGTCTGCCAGGCTATTTAACACCCAATCTGCCGCGTTTTCTGCTTCAGGTGTAATAGGTTTACCCGTACGCACCAGCACTTTTGTTCCCACGTTCGCCGCAACCGCTGCCTGCATATCTTCTAATTTATCGCCCACCATATAAGAAGCGGCCATATCAATATGCAAATAATCGCGTGCTGACAAAAGCATCCCCGGATGTGGTTTGCGGCAATCGCAGACCTGGCGAAACTCTTCAACACTCCCCTGCGGATGATGCGGGCAATAATAGATACCATCCAGATCGACATCTCGGTCCGCCAGCGACCAGTCCATCCACTCGGTCAGCGTTTCAAACTGTGCTTCGGTAAATTTACCGCGAGCAATGCCAGACTGGTTGGTTACTACCACCAGCGCAAAGCCCATTTTTTTTAGCTCGCGCATGGCGTCAATAACACCGTCGATAAATTCAAAGTTGTCGATCTCATGGACATAGCCGTGATCGACATTAATGGTGCCATCACGGTCAAGAAAAATTGCGGGTACGCTCTTCGCCACCTTTTATAGCTCCTTAATAAGGCATGGGACGCTAGTATCGCATGTTTCGACCTGCAAGAAAGTGCTCTTCGCATAAACCTGATTGATTTAGACGTCTGGATGCCTTAACATCCATTTCATTGACGGCGTTGCCCGTTTCAGGCATTCGAGATGCTACGACTAACTTAATGACGATAATAAATAATCAATGATAAAACTTTCGAATATCACCAAAGTGTTCCACCAGGGCACCCGCACCATCCAGGCGTTGAACAACGTCAGCCTGCATGTGCCAGCTGGACAAATTTATGGCGTTATCGGTGCCTCAGGCGCGGGTAAGAGTACGCTTATACGTTGTGTAAACCTGCTGGAGCGCCCAACCGAGGGTAGCGTGCTGGTCGATGGCCAGGAATTGACCACGCTGTCAGAATCCGAGTTGACCAAAGCTCGCCGCCAGATTGGTATGATTTTCCAGCATTTTAACCTGCTCTCTTCGCGTACTGTTTTTGGCAACGTGGCTCTGCCGCTGGAGCTGGACAACACACCGAAAGACGAGATCAAACGTCGCGTGACGGAATTGCTGTCATTGGTTGGTCTTGGCGATAAGCATGATAGCTACCCGTCGAATCTTTCCGGTGGGCAGAAACAACGTGTGGCGATTGCCCGTGCATTAGCCAGCAATCCCAAAGTATTGCTGTGTGATGAAGCCACCAGCGCGCTGGACCCGGCAACGACACGTTCTATTCTCGAACTGCTGAAAGACATTAACCGCCGTCTGGGTTTGACGATTCTGTTGATCACCCACGAAATGGACGTTGTGAAGCGTATTTGTGATTGCGTGGCGGTCATCAGCAATGGCGAACTGATCGAGCAGGACACGGTAAGTGAAGTGTTCTCGCATCCGAAAACGCCGCTGGCGCAGAAGTTTATTCAGTCGACCCTGCATCTGGATATCCCGGAAGATTACCAGGAACGTCTGCAAACGGAGCCATTTACTGACTGCGTGCCGATGCTGCGTCTGGAGTTTACCGGTCAATCGGTCGATGCCCCACTGCTTTCTGAAACCGCGCGTCGTTTCAACGTCAACAACAACATTATTAGCGCGCAGATGGACTACGCCGGTGGCGTTAAATTCGGCATCATGCTGACTGAAATGCACGGCACACAACAAGATACGCAAGCCGCCATTGCCTGGCTGCAGGAACACCATGTAAAAGTAGAGGTACTGGGTTATGTCTGAGCCGATGATGTGGCTGCTGGTTCGTGGCGTATGGGAAACGCTGGCAATGACCTTCGTATCCGGATTTTTTGGGTTTGTGATTGGTCTGCCGGTTGGCGTTCTGCTTTATGTCACGCGTCCGGGGCAAATTATTGCTAACGCGAAGCTGTATCGTACCGTTTCTGCGATTGTGAACATTTTCCGTTCCATCCCGTTCATTATCTTGCTGGTATGGATGATTCCGTTTACCCGCGTTATTGTCGGTACATCGATTGGTTTGCAGGCAGCAATTGTTCCGTTAACCGTTGGTGCAGCACCGTTTATTGCCCGTATGGTCGAGAACGCTCTGCTGGAGATCCCAACCGGGTTAATTGAAGCTTCCCGCGCAATGGGTGCCACGCCAATGCAGATCGTCCGTAAAGTGCTGTTACCGGAAGCGTTGCCGGGTCTGGTGAATGCGGCAACTATCACCCTGATTACCCTGGTCGGTTATTCCGCGATGGGTGGTGCAGTCGGTGCCGGTGGTTTAGGTCAGATTGGCTATCAGTATGGCTACATCGGCTACAACGCGACGGTGATGAATACGGTACTGGTATTGCTGGTCATTCTGGTTTATTTAATTCAGTTCGCAGGCGACCGCATCGTCCGGGCTGTCACTCGCAAGTAACGTTCAACACAACATAAATAATTGAAGAAGGAATAAGGTATGGCGTTCAAATTCAAAACCTTTGCGGCAGTGGGAGCCCTGATTGGATCACTGGCACTGGTAGGCTGCGGTCAGGATGAAAAAGATCCAAACCACATTAAAGTCGGCGTGATTGTTGGTGCCGAACAGCAGGTAGCAGAAGTCGCGCAGAAAGTTGCGAAAGACAAATATGGCCTGGACGTTGAGCTGGTAACCTTCAACGACTATGTTCTGCCAAACGAAGCATTGAGCAAAGGCGATATCGACGCCAACGCCTTCCAGCATAAACCGTACCTTGATCAGCAACTGAAAGATCGTGGCTACAAACTGGTCGCAGTAGGCAACACTTTTGTTTATCCGATTGCTGGTTACTCCAAGAAAATCAAATCACTGGATGAACTGCAGGATGGTTCGCAGGTTGCCGTGCCAAACGATCCAACTAATCTTGGTCGTTCACTGCTGCTGCTGCAAAAAGTGGGCTTGATCAAACTGAAAGATGGCGTTGGCCTGCTGCCGACAGTTCTTGATGTTGTTGAGAACCCAAAAAATCTGAAAATTGTTGAACTGGAAGCACCGCAACTGCCGCGTTCTCTGGACGACGCGCAAATCGCTCTGGCAGTTATCAATACCACCTATGCCAGCCAGATTGGCCTGACTCCGGCGAAAGACGGTATCTTTGTCGAAGATAAAGACTCCCCATACGTAAACCTGATCGTAACGCGTGAAGATAACAAAGACGCCGAGAACGTGAAGAAATTCGTCCAGGCTTATCAGTCTGATGAAGTTTACGAAGCAGCAAACAAAGTGTTTAACGGCGGCGCTGTTAAAGGCTGGTAATTTTTAGGCTGTTTCCACAATTTGTAATATCATTCAGGACGGGCGCTTGCCCGTCTTGTCATTTTTACAAGCTCCTGATTCAATATTGACGTTTTGATCATACATTGAGGAAATACTATGCGTGCTTTACCGATCTGTTTAGTAGCACTCATGCTAAGCGGCTGTTCCATGTTAAGCAGATCCCCTGTCGAACCCGTTCAAAGCACTGCACCCCAGCCGAAAGCGGAGCCTGCAAAACCGAAAGCGCCGCGCGCCACGCCGGTCCGAATTTATACCAATGCAGAAGAATTAGTCGGCAAACCGTTCCGCGATCTCGGTGAAGTCAGTGGCGACTCTTGCCAGGCCTCTAATCAGGACTCTCCGCCGAGCATTCCAACCGCACGTAAGCAGATGCAAATCAATGCCTCTAAAATGAAAGCCAATGCTGTATTACTGCATAGCTGCGAAGTCACCAGCGGTACGCCGGGCTGCTATCGTCAGGCTGTATGTATCGGCTCTGCGCTTAACATTACGGCGAAATGAGCAGTTTCCAGTTCGAGCAAATAGGCGTTATTCGCTCGCCCTATAAAGAAAAATTCGCCGTTCCGCGCCAGCCAGGTCTGGTAAAAAGCGCCAACGGCGAACTGCATCTCATTGCTTCCTACAACCAGGCCGACGCCGTTCGCGGCCTGGAAGCATTCAGCCATTTATGGATCCTTTTCGTCTTTCATCAAACGATGGAAGGCGGCTGGCGTCCGACTGTGCGTCCACCGCGCCTCGGCGGTAACGCCAGAATGGGGGTTTTCGCAACACGCTCTACTTTCCGCCCTAACCCAATTGGCATGTCGCTGGTAGAGCTGAAAGAGGTTGTTTGCCATAAAGACAGCGTGATTCTGAAGCTCGGCAGTCTGGATCTGGTCGATGGTACGCCGGTAGTGGATATCAAACCGTATCTCCCCTTTGCCGAATCGCTTCCCGATGCCAGTGCCAGCTATGCGCAAAGTGCGCCAGCTGCAGAGATGGCGGTGAGTTTTACCGCAGAGGTCGAAAAGCAGCTTTTGACGCTGGAGAAGCGTTATCCGCAGTTAACGCTGTTTATCCGCGAAGTACTGGCGCAGGACCCGCGCCCGGCCTATCGTAAAGGTGAGGAAACGGGCAAAACCTATGCCGTCTGGCTACATGATTTTAACGTTCGCTGGCGCGTCACCGACGCAGGTTTTGAAGTCTTTGCGCTGGAACCGCGTTAAATTCACGCCCTTCTCTTTTGACATTTCTTTTGCACTGGTAAACTAAATCACTTTTTTTGTCCCAGGCTCGCCTTGAGCCTGTTCTACCTTCCAACTGGAACCGTAACAACATGCGTACTAGCCAATACCTGCTCTCCACTCTCAAGGAGACACCTGCCGACGCCGAGGTGATCAGCCATCAGCTGATGCTGCGCGCCGGGATGATCCGCAAGCTGGCCTCCGGGTTATATACCTGGCTGCCGACCGGCGTGCGCGTTCTGAAAAAAGTCGAAAACATCGTGCGTGAAGAGATGAACAACGCCGGTGCGATCGAGGTGTCGATGCCGGTGGTTCAGCCAGCCGATTTGTGGCAAGAGAGTGGTCGTTGGGAACAGTACGGTCCGGAACTGCTGCGTTTTGTTGACCGTGGCGAGCGTCCGTTCGTACTCGGCCCAACTCATGAAGAAGTTATCACTGACCTGATTCGTAACGAGCTTAGCTCTTACAAACAGCTGCCGCTGAACTTCTATCAGATCCAGACCAAGTTCCGCGACGAAGTGCGTCCGCGTTTCGGCGTCATGCGTTCCCGCGAATTCCTGATGAAAGATGCTTACTCTTTCCATACTTCTCAGGAATCCCTGCAGGAAACCTACGATGCAATGTATGCGGCCTACAGCAAAATCTTCAGCCGCATGGGGCTGGATTTCCGCGCCGTACAGGCCGACACCGGTTCTATCGGCGGCAGCGCCTCTCACGAATTCCAGGTGCTGGCGCAGAGCGGTGAAGACGATGTGGTCTTCTCCGACACCTCTGACTATGCAGCGAACATTGAACTGGCAGAAGCTATCGCGCCGAAAGAACCGCGCGCTGCTGCTACCCAGGAAATGACGCTGGTTGATACGCCGAACGCGAAAACCATCGCGGAACTGGTTGAACAGTTCAATCTGCCGATTGAGAAAACGGTTAAGACTCTGCTGGTTAAAGCGGTTGAAGGCAGTAGCTTCCCGCTGGTTGCGCTGCTGGTGCGCGGTGATCACGAGCTGAACGAAGTTAAAGCAGAAAAACTGCCGCAGGTTGCAAGCCCGCTGACTTTCGCGACCGAAGAAGAAATTCGTGCTGTGGTTAAAGCCGGTCCGGGTTCACTGGGTCCGGTAAACATGCCGATTCCGGTGGTGATTGACCGTACCGTTGCGGCGATGAGTGATTTCGCTGCTGGTGCTAACATCGATGGTAAACACTACTTCGGTATCAACTGGGATCGCGATGTCGCTACCCCGGAAGTTGCAGATATCCGTAACGTGGTGGCTGGCGATCCAAGCCCGGATGGCCAGGGTACGCTGCTGATCAAACGTGGTATCGAAGTTGGTCACATCTTCCAGCTGGGTACCAAGTACTCCGAAGCACTGAAAGCCTCCGTACAGGGTGAAGATGGCCGTAACCAAATCCTGACGATGGGTTGCTACGGTATCGGGGTAACGCGTGTGGTAGCTGCGGCGATTGAGCAGAACTACGACGAACGCGGCATCGTATGGCCTGACGCTATCGCGCCGTTCCAGGTGGCGATTCTGCCGATGAACATGCACAAATCCTTCCGCGTACAAGAGCTTGCTGAGAAACTGTACAGCGAACTGCGTGCACAAGGTATCGAAGTGCTGCTGGATGACCGCAAAGAGCGTCCGGGCGTGATGTTTGCTGATATGGAACTGATCGGTATTCCGCACACTATTGTGCTGGGCGACCGTAACCTCGACAACGACGATATCGAATATAAATATCGTCGCAACGGCGAGAAACAGTTAATTAAGACTGGTGACATCGTCGAATATCTGGTGAAACAGATTAAAGGCTGATGCCAGAAAGGGTCCTGAATTTCAGGGCCCTTTTTTACATGGATTGTATAAAATGGATAAACCAAAGGCGTACTGCCGCCTGCTTCTCCCCAGCTTTCTTTTACTTTCGGCTTGTACCGTTGATATCAGCCAGCCAGACCCATCAGCCACAGCAGTAGATGCCGAGGCAAAAACATGGGCTGTCAAATTCCAGCATCAAAGCTCTTTCACCGAACAATCAATAAAAGAAATAACGGCACCTGATCTCAAACCCGGCGATTTGCTGTTCTCCTCAAGCCTTGGGGTAACCTCATTTGGAATCCGCGTCTTCAGCACTTCCTCTGTGAGTCACGTTGCAATCTTTCTGGGTGATAATAACGTTGCAGAAGCGACAGGCGCTGGCGTCCAGATTGTTTCCCTTAAAAAAGCGATGAAGCATAGTGATAAGCTTTTCGTCTTACGAGTCCCGGATCTTACCCCGCAACAAGCCACAGATATCACCGCGTTTGCCAATAAAATCAAAGATAGCGGTTATAACTATCGCAACATTGTCGAATTTATTCCCTTTATGGTGACTCGCCAGATGTGCTCACTGAATCCGTTCTCCGAGGATTTTCGCCAACAGTGCGTCAGCGACCTGGCGAAAGCGCAGTTAAGCAGTGTGTGCGAAGGAGACAAAAAGTCGTGGTTTTGTTCGGAATTTGTCACTGATGCATTTGCCAAAGCCGGGCATCCACTTACACTGGCGCAATCGGGCTGGATTAGCCCTGCCGATCTGATGCATATGCGTATTGGTGATGTCTCTGCGTTTAAGCCAGAAACGCAGTTACAGTATGTTGGGCACCTGAAGCCTGGGATTTATATCAAGGCGGGTCGCTTTGTTGGGCTGACTCAGTGATAAAGCCAGCCTCGTGCACAAAATGCCGGATGCGGCGTAAACGCCTTATCCGGCCTACAAAATCGTGCTAATTCAAAATGTTGCATTATATGCTGTAGGCCTGATAAGCGCAGCGCATCAGGCAATTTTGCGTTTGTTTCTGCCTTAAGCAGGTTTACTGCCCCAAACTACTGCAATCCTTATTCGGGTAAAATTTACCCGCCGTATCGGGCGCTAATACTTTGGTTGGCGCACCAGTATCCGGATTAGCCTCAAGCGTAAAGTGACCTTCTACTGACAGTAACACCGGTTTTTCACTGTGACCGCGCGCAGCCAGGTAGCTACGCTCCAGCTCTGCGTTATTCGCTACCATGAAACGTTTTCCGGTCGCGCAATCAGTGAAGGTCGCCGCATCAGCCATATAAAAATACATGCCTCGCAGGGTCATCGGCGTCATAGGTAAACTGGATTGTGCCGGTTCCAGCGTATAGTTGAACTGCGATTCAATTGGATTGCCTTCACGATCGAGCATCTCCAGCGCATCGCCTTTCGCCCGATAATATGACTTTTCACCTTTGCTGTCGGTTAATACCAGCTTGTCAGCGGTTCGCGCCCATGTACCGTAGGAAGCGAAGGAGGAAGGTTCTTCACGAGCACCGAGATAACGCTCATTCATCACCCATGTTCCGTCTTTTTCGAGGAACAGAGAGATTTCGATTCCTTCGCAATCGGCACACGGTAGCACGCCGCGCCAACTTTGCGGCATCGGTTTCAGTTCGGCAGCCTGCGCCGGAGAAAGCGTATCGACTTCGGCCCGATTATTACATCCCATCAGAGTAAAGAGGCTGATTACAGCCATCGCTGTCACTATCGCTTTTTTCACCATCCATTCCTTCTTTTTATTCCCGACCGCTGCGTACTTTGCCGCGCATCGCCTTCACGCTTGATTTTTGTGCTTTCGATGCCAGCCTGCGCTCTTTCGATGCACGGGTGGGCCGCGTGGGTCGTCGGGCTTTTTGTTCTTTTGTTAAATCTTTAATCACTGCCACCAACCGGGCCAGAGCGGCTTCGCGGTTCAGTTCCTGACTGCGGTATTCCTGTGCCTTAATGACAATCACGCCATCACTGCTGATCAAATGATGGCTGGCGGCGAGCAGACGCTCTTTGTAATACTCTGGCAGGCTGGGCGCCCGAATGTCAAAACGCAGATGAATAGCCGTTGAGGTCTTATTAACATGCTGCCCGCCAGCGCCCTGCGCACGAATGGCGGTGATCTCAAGCTCACCATCGGGAATAGCAACATGTCGGGAAATCACAATCATGAAGGTTGTTACCAGGCGGTTAAGTTAACTTCCAGATTATTCTTATCATCCGATAACCAGATAACACCATCCTGAATCGTTGCCTGCAGCGTCATGGTACGATCGGCAAAGGCGCTTACTTTCGCCAGTTGTTCATCGTCCAGATACCAGACGGAAAGATTGGCAAACTGCACACATTTGCTCTGATTTTGCTGCCACCAGATTTGCGCCGCCCGACTATTATAGGTAAACAGCGCCACTTCTGCGGCCTGGGTGCAGGCTTTCTTAATTCGTCGCTCATCCGGCAGCCCCAGCTCAATCCACAAATCAATGCCCAGGTGATCGTTACGCAGCCACGCTTCCGGCTCATCATCGGCACACAAACCACGGGTAAATTGCAGACGTTCATCAGCATATTTCAGCCACGCCAGCAAGCGCAGCATCATACGCTCCTGGGTTTCTGAAGGGTGGCGCGCCAGCGTCAGAGAGGCATCGAGAAACTGGTTGCGGTCGAGATCGGCCACATTAACCGTCGCTTTATAAATTGTCGCTTTAAGCGCCATAAGAAAACTCCTTTCGAATCAGGAGGCCATTGTGCAGTTGCGGCGCTGATATTGCAGAAATGAGTGTGGTATAGTCACCTTGCGAAACAGAGTTTATCTTCGTAGGCTTAGACTTGCATCCACGGTTAAGTCAGAGTGCTGACAGGAGGGCATGTGGAAAAATATTGTGAGTTAATACGCAAGCGGTACGCGGAAATCGCCAGCGGAGACTTAGGATACGTTCCGGACGCGCTGGGCTGCGTTTTGAAAGTGCTGAATGAAATGGCTGCCGACGACGCCCTTTCTGAGGCTGTCAGGGAAAAAGCAGCATACGCTGCGGCAAACTTACTGGTGAGCGATTATGTCAATGAATGATACGTATCAACCAATTAATTGTGATGATTACGATAATCTTGAGCTCGCCTGCCAGCATCATTTAATGCTGACACTTGAGCTGAAAGATGGCGAAAAATTGCAGGCAAAAGCCAGTGATTTAGTCTCCCGCAAAAATGTGGAGTATCTGGTCGTCGAGGCCGCTGGCGAAACCCGCGAGCTGCGTCTGGATAAAATTACCAGCTTTAGCCACCCTGAAATCGGTACGGTGGTGGTAAGCGAATCCTGATTGACTTTCGCCGGATGCGACGTTTGATGCGTCTTATCCGGCTTTCACTTAACTAAGCGTTTTCTGCCAGACAAAACTTACGCCATTCTCACCTTCAGCCACACCTTCTTGCGTCACAAATACCCCTGCCGCCGCAATCAGCGTTTCTCCATAAAACAGCAGTGGCGTGGTGTCACGTAGCCACGGCGGCACGCCTAACTCTTGCCAGATTTTCTTCAGCTTACGTCCGCCGTTGCGCCCGACAATATGCAGCAATCCTGGCGCTTTGAAACGCACGCTGACCGCTTCGTCTGCACGCGGAGGGCGAATATCGCCTCCCGCAGTAAGCTGTACGGTTCCCAGCCCCGCCGGTAATTCCAGCGGTTGTAGCCACGTCTGCCACAGCACAATGGTTTCGCTTTGCCCGGTGACGGATTTAATCCACCACAGTTGCGACTGATAGCGGCGGATTTCAAAGGCGCCCAAACGTAAACAGGGGGAAGCATCTTCCCGCGCCAGCGCCACTTCCTGCCAGATGCGCACCAGCGCGTCGCGGGAAGGCATCGGTGCATTCTGCCCTGCCAGCCAGCGGCGAATAATCGCCGCGCGACGGGCATCACTCATCGCCAGCATTGGCGCAATCTGCAGCGTCCCCTGCGACGTTTGGCAGTGTGCTAAATCATCCGCCAGCAGTTCATCCAACAGACTCTCTTGTTCAGCACAAAGTGTGGCGCTGCGGGCCGTTGCTTCCGCAAAATGCGGCCAACGCTGCTGCAATAACGGCACTACGCGCAGGCGCAGAAAGTTACGATCGTATGAGTCGTCCTGATTACTTTCGTCTTCAATCCAGCGTAAACCATGCGCCAATGCCCACTGCTCCAGTTCCCCCCGCGTGCGGGCAAGCAACGGGCGGATAAGCCGTGTTCCAGCAAACTCCGAAACTTCCGCCATAGCCGAAAGCCCGGCAGGGCCGCTACCGCGTTTTAGCGCCAGCAGAAAGGTTTCACATTGATCGTCGAGATGTTGCGCGGTGACCAGCACTTCGCCGGGCAATAGGGTACGGGCAAATGCCTGATAACGCGCCTGCCGCGCCTGGGCCTCAATCCCCAGCCCCTCTTGCGCAAGTTGTACGCGTTCGACCACCAGCGGCACCTGCCACTGTTGGCAGACGTTTTCGCAATGCGTAACCCAGGCATCGGCATTGGCACTTAAACCGTGATGCACATGAATAGCGCGCAGAGTGACGCCCGGATTTTCCGTCCGCCACTGCACCAACTGATGCAGCAGAACGGTGGAGTCAAGCCCGCCGCTAAAGGCCACCAGAATCTGGCGTGAGGTGAGAAGTGGTCTATTGAGCGTGAGTGTCATGATGGTGCGATTTTACAGTAGCAATGCCCGGCACGTTACCGGGCAAATGCGGCGATGACAAGCCTTACTGCTCATACAGTTCCAACGGCAGCCCGTCCGGATCGTTAAAGAAGGTGAAGCGTTTTTGCGTGTATGGATCGACACGGATGGCTTCACACTTCACGTTATGGCTTTCAAGGTGCGCCACTGCCGCATCGATGTCATCAACGCTAAAAGCCAGATGACGCAGGCCGCAAGCTTCCGGTCGGCTGGGGCGCTCCGGCGGGAACGGAAAAGAGAAAAGCTCAATCACATATTGCCCATTAAGCGCCAAATCCCCTTTCCACGAGTCGCGCGCTTCGCGATAGACTTCGCTTTGCAGCGTGAAACCAAGAATATCGCAGTAGAAAGCTTTGCTCACCGCATAATCCGTCGCAATAATCGCAATATGGTGAACCTGTTTTAAACCCAGCATAACGTCTCCTTTATTTGTTAACAGCACGTTACTCGCCCAGAAGCCGCTCTGGCAAGTTATCCCGCCATTTTTAGGACTCGTACGCGGTAAACGCCGTCTTCGTCCTGTTTCGCGCCGTGAATATCCGTTTCAAAACCGGGGTAATGTTGCCCTACGGAACAAAGCATCAGTAGAAAATCGAGTACCGTGCGGCTCTCTTTGGTCAGCATTTCTCCTGGCATCAACAGCGGTACGCCCGGTGGATAAGGCAGGATCATATTTGCCGATACTCTACCGACCAGTTGTTCCAGCGCAATGGTTTCTACTTCACCTTTAATCTGTCTCTGCCATGCCTGATGTGGCGTCATGATCATTTCCGGCAAAGTATCGAATGCCCGCAACATCAAACCGGAAAGATCGTGTTTACGAATCAGCTTATGGATCCCTTGCGCCAGATCCTGAATACGCATATTGCGGTAGAAATCGGGATCTTCAGCATAGAGATCGGGCAGCATATTTTTGATCCGCAGGTTGAGATCGTAAGAGCGCTTAAATTCCGTCAACCCACGCAATAATCCCATTGCTTTGGTTTTATCGATGCCAATACTAAAGAGAAACAGCAGGTTATAAGGGCCGGTTTTCTCTACTACGATCCCACGTTCGTCGAGGAATTTTGCTACCAGCGCCGCCGGGATCCCCTCCTCACTCATATTGCCCTGTTCGTCCATCCCCGGTGTCAAAATAGTGACTTTAACCGGATCGAGAAACATATGATCGGCATCCGCATCGTTAAAGCCGTGCCATTGTTCGCCAGGCGCAACGGGCCAGCATTCGGCTTCATCCACCTGCGGCGGTTGCCAGATATCGAAAAACCAACCGTCAGACTCTTCCCGCAGCCGCTGGACCTCTTTGCGAAAATGCAGCGCCCGCTCCACCGAACGGTTAATCAGCCGTTTGCCCGGATTACCACGCAGCATCGCCGCCGCCGTCTCAACCGAAGCAACAATGGGATAACTGGGCGAGGTGGTGGTATGCATCATAAAGGCTTCGTTAAACGCCTCTTCGTCATACTCGCCTTTAATGTGGATCAGTGAAGCCTGCGATAACGCCGCCAGCATTTTGTGGGTCGATTGCGTTTCGAAGAAAACTTTTCCCGCAACACGCTCGCCGCTCATACCACTTTTACCCTGGTAGATTGGATGAAAATGAGTATACGGCACCCAGGCGGAATCGAAGTGGATCGACGGGACATCCAGCGTCTGTTTGATCCAGTCGGTGTTGTAGAGCAAACCATCATAGGTGGAGTTGGTGATCACCGCATGAACCGGCCATTGTGCTTGCGTAGTGGCAGCGACTTTCTCTTCGATGCTGTCGCGAGTAAATTCACGGCGCGGGATCCCCCCCAGAATCCCCAACGCATTACGCGTCGGTTTCAGCCAGACTGGCACTACATCGTTCATCATCAACAGATGCGCCAGTGATTTATGGCAGTTGCGGTCGATCAACAGCGTACTGCCGGATGGCGCGGCGTACATACCCACAATTTTGTTCGACGTCGATGTCCCGTTGGTAACGATATAACTCTGTTCCGCGCCAAAAGTCCGCGCGATGTACTCTTCCGCTTCCAGGTGTGGCCCGGTGTGGTCAAGCAACGAACCAAGCTCGGTGACCGAAATAGAGACATCAGCCTTAAGGGTATTCCCGCCGAAAAAATCATAAAACAGACAGCCAACCGGGCTTTTTTGATATGCGGTGCCGCCCATATGCCCCGGCGTACAAAAGGTGTACTTCCGCTCTTTGACGTAGGTAAACAAGGCTTTCGTGAACGGCGGCGTAATGTTATCAAGATATTCGTTGGTGTACTGACGCATACGAATGGCGATATCTTCCGCCTGCCCCAGCGCATATTCAAAAAACCAGAGCGCCATCCGCATATCCTGCACGCTGACATCCATCGTCGAGTGGGTGTTGATGAAGGCATAAAGCGGGAGATATTCATTAAGTTGATTGATATCGCTGCATAAATCGAGACTGTACTCATCCCAGTCAAAAATCACGCCGCAAATTCGAGGGTTATGTTCGATAAATTTCAGCAAATCAACGCTGTTTTGTGGCCAGATAATCTGAAAGCCTTGCGCCACCAGCGCCGACTCCAGTTCTTTGATGGGCTCATCTTTATAAAAGACGCCATGCGGTCCCATAATGGCAATGATGTTCATGTGTTCCTCCTGGAAAATCCTTCCTTAATCATAGCCTGCTCAAACCGTGGCGATAAAAAAGGGCCACCGAAGTGACCCTTTTTCAGAACTTTTGCGAATTACGCGTAACCGTAGCTCATCAGGCGCTGATAACGACGATTTTTTAAATCTTCAGTGCTTAACACATCGAGATCGGCCAGATCCGCCAGCAGTTGCGCTTTCAACGATGCCGCCATCGCTTCCGGGTTACGGTGAGCGCCGCCCAGCGGTTCCGGGATGATGGAGTCGATCAGTTTCAGCTCTTTCAGACGCGGAGCGATGATACCCATCGCTTCAGCCGCCAGCGGCGCTTTGTCGGCGCTCTTCCACAGAATGGACGCACAACCTTCCGGCGAGATAACGGAATAGGTGCTGTATTGCAGCATATTCACTTTATCGCCCACGCCAATCGCCAGCGCACCGCCAGAACCACCTTCACCGATAACCGTACAAACTACCGGTACGCCAAGGCGAGACATTTCACGCAGGTTGCGTGCAATGGCTTCAGACTGACCACGCTCTTCTGCGCCCACGCCAGGATAAGCCCCCGGGGTGTCGATAAAGGTGATGATAGGCATCTTAAAGCGTTCAGCCATTTGCATCAGACGCAGTGCTTTGCGGTAACCTTCTGGCGCTGGCATACCAAAGTTACGGCGAATTTTTTCTTTGGTTTCACGACCTTTTTGATGACCAATGATCATCACCGGACGACCATCGAGACGGGCGATACCACCGACGATAGCTTTATCGTCTGCATACGCACGGTCGCCAGCCAGTTCGTCAAATTCATCAAATGCCAGGCGAACGTAATCTAGGGTATAAGGACGCTGCGGATGGCGTGCCAGTTGCGCAATCTGCCATGCACCGAGATCGGCGAAGATTTTACGCGTCAGTTCTACGCTTTTTTCACGCAGACGATGCACTTCTTCATCGATGTTAATATCCAGTTTCTCATCCTGACGGCTAACCGCAGTCAGAGAATCGATTTTCGCTTCCAGCTCTGCAATCGGCTGTTCAAAATCAAGGAAATTCAGACTCATAGTATTCCTGTATTAGTCAAACTCCAGTTCCACCTGCTCCGAACCAATGAGGCCACGGAGATCGTTTAATAAACGATCGCTCGGAGAGACACGCCACGTCGCGCCAAAACGCAACCGCGCGCGTGCATCCGCCCTCTGATAGTAGAGATGTACTGGAATTGTCCCAGAGCGGTGGGGTTCCAGAGACTGACGGAGTCGGTTTAAAAGCTGGTCATCAATTTGCCTGTCCGTCAGCGAGATAGCAAGCCCGCGAGCATATTTTTCCCGGGCTTCGTCAATATCCATCACTTCGCGAGCGGTCATTTTAAGCCCACCGCTGAAGTCATCAAAGCTGACCTGTCCGCTGACGATAAGTATGCGGTCTTTTTCCAGCAATTGCTGGTATTTATCCAGGGCGTCAGTAAACAACATCACTTCCAGCCGCCCGGAACGGTCATCCAGCGTGCAGATACCGATACGATTGCCGCGCTTGGTGACCATAACCCGCGCGGCAACAACGAGCCCCGCAGCTGTGATGACTTTACCACGTTCTGTCGGGTGCATGTCTTTCAGCCTTACGCCTCCGACATAACGCTCAATCTCTTTTAAATACTGGTTGATAGGGTGTCCGGTCAGGTACAGGCCTAACGTTTCACGTTCCCCATCTAATACCACCTGCTCCGGCCACGGTTGGCAGCTGGCGTAGGATTGTTCAATTTGTTCCGGCTCTTCGGCCAGCACGCCGAACATATCGGCCTGACCGATAGCTTCCGCTTTCGCGTGTTGATCTGCCGCTTTTAACGCATCACCCAGCGAGTTCATCAGCGCCGCGCGGTGTGGCCCAAGACGGTCAAACGCCCCGGACATGATCAGTTTTTCCAGCACCCGCCGGTTTAACTTTTTGGTGTCGGTACGGGCGCAGAGATCAAACAGTTCGCGGAAGTAGCCGCCTTTATTACGGGCTTCGATGATGGCCTCAATCGGACCTTCACCTACCCCTTTGATGGCGCCAATACCATACACGATTTCGCCGTCGTCGTTGACGTGGAAATGGTAAAGACCGGAGTTTATATCTGGTGGCAGGATTTTCAGCCCCATCCGCCAGCACTCATCCACCAGGCCCACCACCTTCTCGGTGTTGTCCATATCGGCGGTCATTACCGCCGCCATAAACTCCGCCGGATAGTGCGCTTTCAGCCATAACGTTTGATATGACACCAAAGCATAGGCCGCAGAGTGCGATTTGTTAAATCCGTAACCCGCGAATTTCTCCACCAGGTCGAAGATTTTCATCGCCAGTTCGGCGTTGATTCCGTTCTTTTCTGCACCTTCAGCAAATACAGAACGCTGCTTAGCCATCTCTTCCGGCTTTTTCTTACCCATCGCACGGCGCAGCATATCCGCGCCACCGAGGGTATAACCAGAAAGCACCTGGGCAATCTGCATGACCTGTTCCTGATACAAGATAATGCCGTAGGTTGGCTCCAGTACCGATTTCAGGCTTTCATGCTGCCACTGCACGTCCGGATAGGAGATCTCTTCACGACCATGTTTACGGTCGATAAAGTTATCCACCATCCCTGACTGCAACGGACCAGGGCGGAACAGTGCCACCAGTGCGATCATATCTTCGAAGCAGTCAGGTTGCAGACGCTTGATCAGGTCCTTCATGCCGCGCGATTCAAGCTGGAATACCGCCGTGGTTTCCGAGCGTTGCAGCATGTCGAAGCTTTTCTTGTCATCCAGCGGGATCGCGGCGATATCCAGCGGTGGCTCGCCATTCTTCGCCCGCCGCTTGTTGATCATCTCCAGCGCCCAGTTGATGATGGTGAGCGTACGCAAACCAAGGAAGTCGAACTTCACCAGTCCGGCGTATTCAACGTCGCTTTTATCAAACTGGGTGACCGGATGTTTGCCCTCTTCATCGCAATAAAGCGGCGCAAAATCGGTAATTTTGGTCGGCGCGATAACCACCCCACCGGCGTGCTTACCGGCGTTACGGGTGACCCCTTCCAGTTTGCGCGCCATGTCGATCAGCGCCTTAACTTCTTCATCCGCTTCGTAGATTTCCGGCAGCTGCGGCTCGGCTTCAAACGCTTTCGCCAGCGTCATCCCCGGATCGGGCGGGATCAGTTTCGAGATACGGTCGACAAAGCCGTACGGATGCCCCAGCACGCGGCCTACGTCGCGGATCACCGCTTTCGCCGCCATCGTACCGAAGGTGATAATCTGCGATACCGCATCACGACCGTACATGTCCGCCACGTGTTCGATAACCTGATCGCGTTTCTCCATACAGAAGTCAACGTCGAAGTCAGGCATGGAGACACGTTCCGGGTTAAGGAAACGTTCGAACAGCAGGTCAAATTCCAGCGGATCGAGGTCGGTGATTTTCAGCGCGTAGGCCACCAGTGAACCCGCACCGGAGCCACGGCCTGGTCCTACCGGTACGCCGTTATCTTTCGACCACTGGATAAATTCCATAACGATGAGGAAGTAGCCCGGGAAACCCATCTGGTTGATAACCTGAAGTTCAGTCTCCAGACGTTCGTCATATTCCGGGCGGCGTTTAAGACGTTCTTCCTCGTCAGGGAATAAAAATGCCAGACGCTCTTCCAGGCCTTCTTTTGCACGCTTGACCAGATAATCTTCGGTGCTCATGTCCCCGGTCGGGAACTGCGGCAGGAAGTATTCACCAAGACGCACAGTTACGTTACAGCGTTTGGCGATCTCAACGGTGTTGGCAAGGGCTTCTGGGATGTCGGCAAACAGCTCACACATCTCCTCTTCGCTACGCATATATTGCTGCGGCGAATAGTTACGCGGGCGTTTAGGATCGTCGAGGGTAAAGCCGTCGTGGATCGCGACGCGGATTTCGTGTGCGTCAAAGTCGCTGCTGTCGATAAAGCGCACATCGTTAGTCGCCACGACGGGCAAACCGCGCGCTTCCGCCAGTTCCACCGCCGCGTGCAGATAGCTTTCTTCATCCGGCCTGCCGGTGCGGATCAGCTCTAGAAAATAGCGATCCGGGAAGTGTTCTTCATAAAACGCGACACACTCATCTACCAGCGCGCTGTTACCACGCAAAAGACTGCGTCCGACGTCGCCCATGCGCCCGCCGGAAAGAAGGATCAACCCTTCGTTTAATTCGATAAGCCAGTCGCGATCGATGATCGGCCCGGCGGCACCGTACCCGCGCTGATACGCTTTTGAGATCAGCAACGCCAGATTCTGATAGCCGGTATTGTTCGCCGCCAGTACCGTCAGGTGGGTTAACTCATCACCCAGCAGGTCGCACTGGACATTAAAATCTGCCCCGACGATAGGCTTAATCCCTGCGCCATGTCCCGCTCCGTAGAACTTCACCAGACCGCAAAGGTTGGTGAAATCGGTGATCGCCAGTGCTGGCATACCCAACGCCGCCGCCTTTTTTACCAGCGGTGCGGTTTTGGCCAAGCCATCGATCATCGAGTAGTCGCTGTGCACCCGCAGGTGTACGAAACGTGGTTCAGACATCTTCAGATTCCGGTTTACTTAATCTCGACACAAGAATCAGGACGCAAGTCCCAGTGCGCGTTTGACAGGCCCAAAGCTGCGACGATGATGTTCAGTCGCGCCATATTCAGCCAGTTTTTCCAGATGAAAAGCGGTTGGATACCCTTTATGTTGGGCAAAACCATATTGCGGGAAAACAATATCCAGCGCCGCCATTTCGGCGTCACGCGTCACTTTCGCTAGGATAGACGCGGCACTGATTTCTGGTACGCGGCTATCCCCTTTCACCACAGCCATCGCAGGCATCGGTAATTTCGGGCAGCGGTTACCATCAATCAACACATATTCCGGCGCAATATGCAGCCCAGCGACGGCACGCTGCATCGCCAGCATGGTCGCATGAAGAATGTTCAGCTCGTCGATTTCGTGGGGTTCCGCGCGGCCCAGACTCCAGCTCAACGCTTTCTCTTTGATCTCTTCATAGAGCGCCAGACGGCGTTTTTCGCTCAGCTTTTTGGAATCATTCAGCCCGGCAATCGGGCGCGCCGGGTCAAGGATCACCGCAGCGGTGACGACCGCGCCAACTAACGGCCCGCGTCCGACTTCATCCACACCCGCAACCAGCTGCGTGTGCGGATAAACAAATTCGATCATTGTGCTAACTCCAGAACGGCTTGTGCCGCCTGCTCATCGGCATTGCAGCGGATCTGCTGATGCAGTTCACGGAAGGTATCGTGCATCGCGTGGCTGGTTTTCCCGTTCGCCAACAGCGGTAACAGCGCCGCAGCCAGTTTTTGCGGCTCACACTCTTCCTGCAATAACTCTTTGACTAACTCTCTGCCCGCCAGCAGATTTGGCAGCGAGACATAATCAGTTTTCACCAGCCGCTTCGCCAACCAGAAGGTAAAAGGCTTCATGCGATATCCCACCACCATCGGGCATTTCGCCAGCATACACTCCAGGGCTGCCGTCCCCGACGCCAGTAGTGCCGCATCGCTGGCGACCATCGCCTCACGGCCCATTCCATCCAGCAAATGAACCGACAGGTCTGGCGCGACTTCAGCTTTGATGCGTTCAAACTGCTCGCGGCGTTTGGCATTCACCAGCGGCACCACGATTTCGAGATCCGGATATGTCTGGCGCAAAAGCTGGGCAGTTTTCAAGAAATCGGCACTAAGCATTTCGACTTCTGCACCACGGCTGCCCGGCAACAATGCCAGACAGTGGGCATCGTAAGGGATCCCCAGCACATCACGGGCACCATTTTTATCTGGATCTAACGGCATGGCATCAGCCATGGTATGACCGATAAAGCGGCACGGTACATTGTATTTGTCATAAAACGCTTTTTCGAAAGGCAGAAATGCGAGCACCAGATCGGTGGCTCTGCCTATTTTGAAAACGCGTTTCTGTCGCCACGCCCAGACGGATGGACTGACGTAATGAATGGTTTTGATACCCTGCTTTTTGAGGTTACCTTCAAGAGTAATATTGAAGTCGGGCGCATCAATACCAACAAAAACATCTGGCTTCAGTTCGCCAAAACGCTTTGTCAGATCGGCACGAATATGCAGTAAGCGACGCAGACGACCGAGCACTTCAACAATGCCCATCACCGCCAGTTCTTCCATTTCGTACCAGGCTTCGCAGCCTTCAGCCTGCATTCGTGGCCCGGCAACACCAACAAAGCGGGCGTTGGGCACACGTTCTTTCAGAGCGCGGATTAAACCGGCCCCCAGGATATCGCCGGAGATTTCTCCGGCGACCAGGGCAATCGTTAATGGACGCTGGTCAGTCATTAACGAATCAGACCGCGCGTTGAGCGTGCAAAGAAATCGGTAAAGGCTTTCACTTCCGGATATGTTTCCGCCAGTTCAGCAATTTCCGGTTTCACTTCATCGAGCGTTTTACCGCTACGATAAATTAGCTTATACGCATTGCGGATAGCGGTAATCGCCTCACGGCTGAATCCGCGGCGCTTCAGCCCTTCGATATTGACACCGAACGGCGTTGCGTGGTTACCCTGCGCAATGACATAAGGAGGGACGTCCTGCGCCACACCGGAGCAGCCGCCAACCATCACATGCGCACCAATGATGCAGAACTGATGGACTGCGGTCATGCCGCCGATGATCGCGAAGTCGTCAACCGATACGTGACCCGCCAGCGTTGCGTTGTTGGCGAGAATACAGCGGTTACCTACCGTACAATCGTGCGCAATGTGCGCGTTGATCATCAGTAAGTTGTCGCTGCCCACCTTCGTCAATCCACCGCCCTGGACTGTGCCACGATGAATGGTGACGCTTTCGCGAATGCGGTTACGATCGCCGATTTCCACACGGGTCGGTTCGCCAGCATATTTCAAATCCTGGTTAACTTCGCCGATGGAGGCAAACTGATAAATCTCATTATCGCGGCCAATTTTAGTATGACCATTCACGACAACGTGAGATTTCAGTACGGTACCCTCACCAATTTCGACATGGGGTCCAACGATACAAAAAGGACCAATGTGTGCGTTCGCGCCAATTGACGCGCGCTCTTCCACAATGGCGGTTGGATGCACAAAGGCGGATTTATCAATCACGTATCAGGCCTCCCGGCTACGAGCACACATCATCGTTGCTTCGCAAACTACTTTACCATCGACCAGAGCAACCCCTTTAAAACGGGTCAGGCCGCGGCGCGTTTTTTCGAAAGTGACTTCCATGATCATTTGATCGCCAGGCACGACCGGGCGCTTGAAGCGCGCTTCGTCAATACCAGCGAAGTAGTACAGCTCACCCGGTTCCAGTTTTCCTACGCTTTTAAACGCCAGAATACCTGTTGCCTGTGCCATTGCTTCCAGAATCAGCACACCCGGGAAAATCGGTTTTCCAGGGAAATGGCCCTGGAAGAATGGCTCATTGACAGAGACATTTTTTACTGCGCGCAGAAAACGACCTTCTTCAAAATCCAGCACGCGATCCACCAGTAAGAACGGGAAACGGTGCGGCAGAAGTTCTAAAATCTCTTCAATCTGCAGAGTATGAGTGTTAGTAGTCAAGATACTCTTCCTGTCAAAATATAAGAAACGACAATAATAACACGGCCTGCCGCAATCGTAAGAATGAGACAGGCCGTAAAGTTTGGCGAACAAAAGATGGAACGTTAGTCTTGTTGATTAACCTTGCGCTCAAGCGATTTCAGACGCTTGCTCATGTCATCAATGTTCATCACCAGTGCAGCGGTTTTGCGCCAGACTTTGTTGGGTTGCAGCGGAATGCCTGAGGAATAGACGCCTGGTTCAGTGATGGGACGCATCACCATACCCATGCCCGTAACCGTCACTTTGTCGCATATTTCCATATGCCCGTTGATTACGCTGGCTCCGCCGATCATGCAGTAACGACCAATTTTCAGGCTGCCCGCCATAATGACGCCACCGGCAACCGCCGTATTGTCGCCAATCACGACGTTATGTGCAATCTGGCACTGGTTATCAATGATCACGCCATTGCCAATAACAGTGTCATCCAGCGCGCCGCGATCGATGGTTGTGCAGGCACCGATCTCCACTCGATCGCCAATAATTACGCGACCAATCTGTGGGATCTTCACCCAGTTACCACGATCGTTGGCATAACCAAAGCCGTCTGCGCCTACCACTGTTCCGGACTGGATCAGGCAATTCTGACCGATCTGGATCTCATGGTAAATGGTTACGTTCGCCCAGAGACGCGAACCTGCACCGATTTTGCTGTTTTTACCTACGAAGCAACCGGCACCGATAATCACGTTATCGCCCAGTTCAACGCCGGACTCAATCACCGCGTTAGCGCCAATCGATACGTTGTTACCCAGCTTCGCCGTCGCGTCGATCACCGCACTGGGTGCAATGTTCTGCGCGGGCTGCGGCGTGGTATCTAAAATTTGCGCCATGCGCGCGTAAGTCAGGTAGGGATTCTTCACTACCAGCGCGGCACTTTTCGCGAAAGGAAGATCGTCCTGGGTCATGACAACCGCGGACGCTTGGCACAAGCCTAAATGCTCACGGTATTTTGGGTTAACCATGAACGTAATGTGACCTGTTTGTGCAGATTGCATGGACGCAACGCCGGTGATGACGATATCGCCATCACCGTGTAGTTCTGCATCCAACTGCTGCGCTAAATCAGCCAGTCGAATTGAAGGCATTACTTATTTAACCTGTTTCAGTACGTCGGCAGTGATGTCTTTTACATCGCTGCTGTTGTAAGCAACAGCGTTTGCATCAACAACCAGATCGATATCCTGGCTGTTGGCAACGGATTTCACAGCAGTCTGGATACGAGTAACCAGTTTGCCGCGTTCTTCGTTGGAACGACGTGCGCGATCCTGCTCAAAAGCCTGCGCTTTCTGAGCAAAAGTCTGGCGCTGAGCCATCACGTCTTTTTCCAGTTTGGTGCGATCGCTGCCCGCTTTCATGGACTGCAGTTTTTTCATTTTAGCCTGCAGATCGGTTTCCATACGCTGCAGTTCGCTGGCACGGCCTTTGAACTCATTTTCCAGCGTGTTAGAAACACCGGTTTTCTGCGCTACCTGCTGGAACAGGCTGCCCATATTGACGATTGCAATTTTGTCAGCCGCCTGAGCAGAAGTTGCCAGTGCTAAACCAAGACCTGCAGCTAATAACCACTTTTTCACAATAAACTCCTTACCATCCCATTTGCACCGGAGGGTGCAGTTCTTTGCGTGGCCCGGCGATCTTATATTGATCGCCTAAAGTCATCGCTACACTACCACTACATTCCTTTGTGGAGAACACTTACCAGGTTTTACCGATGTTAAACTGGAACTGTTCTGCCTTGTCTCCATCGTACTTTTTGAACGGCTGGGCGTAGGAGAACACCAACGGCCCCAATGGGGACATCCATTGTAATGCGATACCCGCAGACATACGGATATTGCTTGGATCACTATAGTCCGGATATCCAGAATATTGGCTGGAATCCCAGTTTGTATCCCAAACGGTACCCATATCCCAGAAGAATGAAGTACGAACCGAGTTAGCATACTTATCGCTAATAAACGGCGTCGGGGTGATGAACTCGAGGCTGGCAACCGCCATGGCGTTACCGCCTACAGCATCATCCGATTTACACAGGTCTTTCGCGCCGTCCTGAGTCGCACATTCGTAATCATAGTCCGGATCATAATTACTGGCCTGATGCGGGAAGTAAACTGCTTTCGGACCAATGGTATTGGACTGGAAGCCACGCACGGTGCTGGAACCACCGGCATAGAAGTTCTCGTAGAACGGCATCTCTTTGCCGCCTAAACCATCACCATAACCCCAGCGGGTACGACCCAGAACAACCCATTTGTGATCGTCATCGATCGGCACATAAGTCGCCGTGTCTAACGTCACTTTGTAGTATTCGTTATCCGATCCAGGAATGGTCACTTTACCGGTCAGGTTGACACGTGAACCATCTGTCGGGAAGTAACCACGGTCAAGCTTGTTATAGGTCCAACCATAGTTGAACGTGAAGTCGTCCGTTTTGAAGCTGTTATCCTGATCAGAAGTGCTCGGATGTTCACCCATAGAGTACAGATAACGCCACATCGCAACCTGAGGCTGCATGTTGGACAGGGAGTTATGTACATAACCCAGACCTGCACGCAGCGAGTTATATTCGTTAATCGGGAAGCCCAACGTCACGTCTGTACCATAACTCTTGTTGGTATAGTCGGACAGGTCGGCGTCATCTGCCTGGAAGTCATTATAGAAGAGACGACCACCGAGGCTTACGCCATCTACGGTGAAGTACGGGTTGGTTACCGACAGTTCAGCATAGGTCTGGTAATCGTTTTTGGTCCCGTTGATACCAACAGCATAACCTGTACCTAACCAGTTATCCTGTTGCACGCCAGCCTGGAAGCTCACGCCACTTTCAGTACCGTAACCAATCCCGAAGTTGAAGCTACCAGTGTTACGTTCTTTCACCTTGTAGACTACATCAACCTGGTCCGGGCTACCCGGAACACGTTGGGTATCAGTATCGACAGTTTCAAAGAAGCCCAGACGATTCAGACGCTCCTTACCCTGATCGACCAGATCGCTCCCCAACCATGCACCTTCCATCTGACGCATTTCGCGACGCAGGACGGCATCTTTCGAGGTATCGTTACCTTCAAAACGGATCTTACGCACGTAGAAACGGTTACCCGCATCAACGTTCACGCGTAATTTAACGGTTTTGTCGGCATCGTTAATTTCAGGCATCGACTGTACGCGCGGATAGGCATAACCATAGCGACCGAGAAGCTTTTTAATGTCATCTTCCATTTTGGTCACTTTAGTGCCGTTATACAGCTCGCCCGGCTCGATCTTAGTCAGCTGCTCAATTTCAGCGGAGTGCCCGGCAAGGTTGCCGCTCACTTCAACGCCAGAAAGCTTGTACTGATCGCCTTCGGTGATGTTCACCGTGACGTAAATACCTTTTTTATCTGGCGTCAGACTGACCTGGGTAGAGTCGATGTTGAAACGGGCATAACCGCGGTCCAGATAGTAGCTGCGCAGGGTTTCAAGGTCGCCCGCCAGTTTCTGTTTCTGGTATTTACGATCGCCTACCACATTCCACCACGGCACTTCGTCACGCAGTTGGAAATGAGAGATCAGTTCGTCGGTGGTGAAAGCATGGTTACCAACAATGTTAATTTGCTGGATTTCAGCTGACACACCTTCCCGGAACACCAGTTTTAGGTCAACACGGTTGCGCGGCAGCGGGGTCACGACAGCTTTAACGCTGGCGCTATATTTACCGACGCTGTAGTAGAAGTCTTCCAGACCTTTCTCGATATCGGCAATGGTGGTGCGATCGAGGGATTCGCCCACACGCACACCAGAAGCCTCGAGGTTTTGCTTTAGCATGTCATCTTTCACCGATTTGTTACCGGAGAAAGTAATGCTGGCAATGGTCGGACGTTCTTTTACCTGAACCAGAAGGGTATCACCATCACGAAGGACGCGAACATCCTCAAAGTTGCCGGTAGCAAACAGAGCGCGAATGGTATTACTGATATCTTCATCATTAACCGTGTCGCCTGTACGCACCGGCATACTGAGGAGGGCCGCACCAACGGCGACACGCTGAAGGCCTTCGAAATGAATATCTTTCACTACGAACCCTTCAGCACCGTATACGGTGGCGCTGCTAAACAGCAGCGACGCTATGAGCAACTTTTTCATCGCCATCGTTATTATGCGTTCTTCCTAACTAACTCTCATAACCGAGAGAAATCATTGAAAAGTGCAAGCCCCATTAACAGCACCAGCAGAATCGAGCCAATGCGATAACAAAAGTCTTGAACCCGCTCGGATACCGGTCCGCCCTTGATCTTTTCGATCGCAAGGAACAGCAGATGCCCCCCGTCAAGTACGGGCAACGGAAACAGGTTAATTATCCCTAAGTTCACGCTAATAAGCGCAAGAAACGGCAGGTAATAAACTACCCCGAGTTCCGCTGTCATCCCAGCCCCCTTGGCGATAGAAATCGGCCCACTGAGGTTGTTCAGTTTCACATCACCGGTGATCAATTTTCCCAGCATACTGACCGTCAGCTTCATCAGCTGCCACGTTTTGTCCGTGGCTTCGACGATGGCGTTGAACGGCCCATACTGGCGTACAACTTTATACTCATCTGGCAAAGGAATGACTTTCGGCTCAATACCGACAAAACCAATCGCTTTACCATTACCCGGTTTACTCTCCGGGATTAATGTCAAAGACAAGGGACTCCCCTGCCTTTCGATTTCTAACGCTAAGGATTTACCCGGGTTATCCCGGACAAGCATCACAAAGGTCACCCACTGCGTTAAGGGCTGACCATCGACTTTAACGATCCTGTCGCCTGCTTGCAAACCTGCCTTGCTTGCCGCCGAGTTTGGCTGCACATTTTCCAGTACAGGTTCAATTTGCGGCCCACGAGGACGAATCCCCAGCGAAGATACCGGATCTTCTTTATCAGGCTCAAACGCCCAGTGACGTAAATCGAGCTTTACATCCCGCCGTTGGTCGCTGCCAAATGGCGCTACTGTAATGGTGGTGCTTTCATCGCCAATTTTATCGACCAACTGCAAACGCACGGCATCCCAATCAGGCGTTTCGATACCATCTACGGCTTTTAGTTCCGTACCTGGTGCAATTTGTGCTTCCGCAGCTATCGAATTGGCTGCTATTTCGCCAACCACCGGACGTACGCCAGGCACACCAATAATAAAAACCAGCCAGTAGGCAAAGATAGCAAAAATGAAGTTTGCAACCGGACCTGCGGCAATAATCGCCACTCGTTGGCCGACAGATTTATTATTGAAGGCATGGTGGCGGAGTTCCGGAACGACCGGTTCTGCGCGCTCATCCAGCATTTTGACATAACCGCCCAACGGGATCAGGGCGATAACATATTCGGTGCCGAGCTTATCAGTTCGCCGCCAGAGCGCCTTACCAAACCCTATTGAGAAACGCTCAACGCGAACACCACAACGCCGGGCAACCCAGAAATGACCAAATTCATGCACGGTGATAAGTACACCCAGTGCAACGATGAACGAAGCCAAATCCCAGAGAAAACTCAGCATATTACCTTCCGTTAAAGCGTCCTGAATACCAGTAACAACAAGCAAGCAAAGACCGGTACCGCAGCCGTCAGGCTATCAATACGATCTAAAATACCACCGTGTCCTGGAATTAAATGACCGCTGTCCTTAATTCCTGCTTCACGCTTAAACATACTCTCGGTCAGATCGCCGAGCACTGAGGCTAACGCTGCGACAATAGAGCAAATGAGTAAGGTGACGGGAGCGACGTCGAGATTCGCCCACATGCCATAACCCCATGAGATTACCGCTGCAGTAGCGAGTCCACCTATAAAGCCTTGCCAGGTTTTACCCGGAGAAACCTTCGGTGCCAGCTTATGTTTACCAAACAATTTGCCAAACATATATGCGCCGGAGTCAGCGCACCATACCAGGATCATGACATAGAGCAGCCATATTGCGCCACTGTAATGATTCTCGTCATAGTGCCAGGCCCGTAACGCCAGCATGCCCCAGAAGAAGGGAACAATGGTTAGCACGCCAAAAATAAGGCGCAATGTTTTAGAGTTACGCCAGATTGCTGCGGAACCTGGGTAAAACAGCACCAGCAATAGCGCGACAATCCACCAACCCAACGAAGCCCAAAGTGAGATTTCAACCAGCGGTTGATGAATATTTCGGTGATATTCCGGCAACAGAAAAAGCATCAGCGCCAACAATAACCCGCATAACACCGCCAACCATACTCGCTGCGAACGAGTGGTAAAACCGCTAAGCTGTCCCCATTCCCACGCTGCCAGCATGCAGACCACCAGCGTTACAATGGCGAACCCCACCGGCGGCAACAGAAACAACGCCGCGATGACGACGGGTATTAACACAAAAGCAGATATCAGGCGATACTTCAGCAAAAGCGACCCCCATCAGGCTGTTTCATCACCGGGCTCGGTGCCGCCGAAACGACGCTCTCGATTAGCAAAGGCATTTAACGCCCCTTCAAAGTCTTGTTCATCGAAATCGGGCCAGAGAACATCTGTAAAGTAAAGTTCGGCATAGGCAATTTGCCAAAGCAAAAAGTTACTAATGCGATGCTCTCCCCCAGTCCTAATTACTAAATCTACAGGGGCCAGTTCATGCATACAGACATGCTGGTTTAACATCTCTTCATCTATCTGATCTGGTTGCAGGTTTCCTTGCTGCACCTTTTCAGCCAGTTGCCTGACTCCCTGGACTATATCCCAACGTCCACCGTAGTTCGCCGCAATATTCAGCGTCAGACCGGTATTTCCGGCTGTTAGCGCTTCAGATTTACGAATACGTTCTTGCAAACGCGAGTTAAAACGACTGGTATCGCCAATAATACGCAGACGCACGTTATGTCGGTGCAGACTTTTTACTTCGCTATCGAGCGCCCACACAAACAGTTCCATTAACGCACTGACTTCCTGCGCTGGTCGGTTCCAGTTTTCACTACTAAAGGCATACAGCGTTAACGCTTCAATACCGTTGTTGGCCGCAAAAGAGACAGCCCGGCGGACGGATTTTGCCCCGGCTTTATGCCCAAAGGCACGAATCTTCCCTTGCTTTTTTGCCCAGCGACCATTGCCGTCCATAATGATCGCAACATGACGGCAGCCATGCGCTGGCAATTTTTCGCTAAGTGGTTGAGTAGCAGACAACATCACGCGTTTTTTATTCCCTGACAGGGTTTACGGTACTCAGGAATACTGAAGCCTATACAAAAAAAAGCCGTGTAAAACCACGGCATACCTGACCTTATAAAGCCAACTACTTACGATCAGATGGCGCAGACTATATCATTGAAGCCCTACGCTAACAAATAGCGCGACTCTCTGTAGCCGGATTATCCTCAGCTTGCGAGACGCATCACCTCTTTTCTGGCGACTTCACTCGCGTTCGCATCAACAGATAACACATCGTCCACACATTGTGGTTCGCGCATATCCATTTTTTCCAGTACAGATAAATTCAACGCAGCGATATCCGTAAAGCGGATTTGTTGCGCAAGAAAAGCAGCAACGGTGATTTCGTTTGCGGCATTCAATGCTGTCGTCGCTGCCTGGCCTTGTTCGAACGCCTCCATCGCCAGTTTCAGGCATGGATAACGCTCATAATCCGGTGCGGCAAATGTCAACGCACTTAGTTTGCAAAAATCGAGCGGCTTCACGCCAGAGTTCACGCGATTCGGCCATGCCATGGTGTGGGCAATTGGCGTACGCATATCCGGTTCCCCCAGCTGCGCCAGAACACTGCCGTCCTGATAGCGCACCATTGAGTGAATCACTGACTGCGGGTGAATCAGCACTTCCATCTGGCTGGCGCTGGCGTTAAACAGCCAACGCGCTTCAATGTATTCCAGACCTTTGTTCATCATGGTAGCCGAATCGACAGAAATTTTACGTCCCATCGACCAGTTCGGATGACGGCAAGCTTGATCGGGCGTCATTGTTGCCAAATCGCGCAATGGCGTCTCACGGAAAGGGCCACCAGACCCGGTAAGTAAAATGGACACCACGCCATTTTGCTCAAGGTCAGCGTATCCCAGATTATGCTGGATAGGTTGCGGTAAACTCTGAAAAATAGCGTTATGTTCGCTATCGACCGGTAACAATTGCGCTTTGCTCTGCTTTACGGCGTCCATAAACAGACGTCCGCAGGTAACCAGTGATTCTTTATTGGCCAGCAAAATGGTTTTACCCGCGCGGATCGCAGCAAGCGTAGGTAACAGCCCAGCAGCACCAACAATGGCTGCCATCACCTGATCAACCTCCTCAAGCGCTGCCATATCGCAAGCGGCTTGTTGCCCACTTAAGACTTCGGTGCGGCTCCCCTGTTGCTGTAGCATCGTTTTAAGAAGTTTCGCACTCGCTTCATCGTCCATTACGGCATAGCGGGGAGAGAATTCCAGGCACTGTTCTACCATGCGAGTGACATTTTTGCCTGCCACCAGCGCAACTACGCGGAAGTGTTCGGGATTATGGCGCACCACGTCCAGCGTGCTGCAACCAATCGAGCCGGTCGAGCCCAGAATGGTGAGTTGCTTCATGAAACATCCAGAGTTGAGACAGAATAAAAAGCAAAACGCCGCCAGCCGATCCGCAAGGATCTACTGAGCGGCGTTTTTGTCGTTCAAGAAATCAGAACTGCATCAGTTCTGCTTCTTTGTCTGCCAGCGCCGCTTCAATTTTCTTGATTGCAGCATCAGTCAGTTTCTGTACATCGTCCTGAGAACGGCGATCGTCGTCTTCGCTGATCTCTTTATCTTTCAACAGTGCTTTCACTTTGTCGTTCGCGTCACGACGCACATTACGTACTGCAACACGCGCTTGTTCTGCTTCACCACGAACGATTTTGGTCAGATCTTTACGACGTTCTTCCGTCAGCGGCGGCAGCGGAACACGGATGTCGCTACCCGCAGAGTTCGGGTTCAGGCCGAGATCGGAGGCCATAATCGCTTTTTCAACGGCCGGAGACATTGAACGATCAAACACGTTGATTTTCAGAGTACGGGAATCTTCTACCGTTACGCTTGCCAGCTGACGCAGCGGCGTCGGCGTGCCGTAATATTCCACGACAATGCCATCCAGCAGGCTGGGAGAAGCACGACCCGTGCGTATTTTGCTGATTTGGGTTTTGAACGCTTCTACGCATTTGTCCATGCGTACTTCAGCATCTTTTCTGATATCGCTAATCACGTTACGAATCCTTGAAAACTTGTCTCAGTCAGACCAGACAGTCACACACAGTGGAAGTGTGCTAAGTATAGCCCTGATTAAACATATTACGGGTAATCGTCTGGATTATTAGGCTATTTTATTTGCCATTTTGGCCCCGAGCAGTGCTCGCCATCCTCACGTACTTTTGTACGCTCCGGTTGCTGCGCGCTGGCCGTGACCAAACTGCCTGCAACAATAACGCCTTATAACCAGACTTACGCCCCCGCGATACTTACGCGGAATCTTACCCTTATTTATCCATCACGGGAATTATTCCGTGATTAAAGTCCCTTCTTTTTCACCCATTACCACACGGCGCAGCGCACCCGGTTTGTTCATATTGAAAACACGAATCGGTAATTTATGGTCACGAGCCAGCGTGAAGGCCGCCAGGTCCATGACTTTCAGCTCTTTTTCCAGCACTTCGCTGTAAGTCAATTGCTCGTACATGGTTGCGGTTGGATCTTTCGCCGGATCAGCGGTAAACACGCCGTCAACTTTGGTTGCTTTCAGCACCACATCGGCTTCAATTTCGATACCACGCAGGCAAGCTGCTGAGTCGGTGGTAAAGAACGGGTTACCTGTACCGGCGGAGAGGATCACCACACGGTTGTTGCGCAACAGGCTGATAGCTTCTGCCCAGCTGTAGCTGTCGCACACGCCATTCAATGGAATAGCGGACATCAGACGAGCGTTCACATAGGCGCGGTGCAGTGCATCACGCATTGCCAAGCCGTTCATTACGGTCGCCAGCATCCCCATGTGGTCGCCCACAACGCGGTTCATACCCGCTTTCGCCAGACCAGCGCCACGGAACAGGTTACCCCCACCAATCACCACACCAACCTGAATACCCAGTTCAACCAGTTCTTTGATTTCCTGAGCCATACGATCCAGTATGCTTGCATCAATACCGAAGCCTTCAGTGCCCTGCAGAGCTTCGCCACTCAACTTAAGCAGAATGCGTTTATAGACGGGTTTTGCATTGGTAGCCATGTTTCTTTCCTGAGACTGTCAACGATTGAAATGAATTAATACTAGCGACATTGTACGTCGCTTTTCAGCGCAGCCCCACAAGGGTTAGCTGAATTTACAAGATGGGCACAAAAAGAAGCCGCCCTCAGGCGGCTCCTTTTTGATAATTAAGACTGCTTGGACATCGCAGCAACTTCTGCTGCAAAGTCAGTCTCAACTTTCTCGATGCCTTCACCCACTTCGAAACGGATGAAGCCAGTCACTTCAGCGTTATGCTCTTTCAGCAGCTGACCAACAGTTTTGCTTGGTTCCATAACGAACGGCTGACCGGTCAGAGAAACTTCGCCGGTGAATTTCTTCATGCGGCCTTCAACCATTTTCTCTGCGATTTCTTTCGGCTTACCAGACTGCATCGCGATATCCAGCTGTACCTGGTATTCTTTTTCTACCACTTCAGCGGATACGTCTTCTGGTTTGATGAATTCTGGCTTGCTTGCAGCAACGTGCATAGCGATGTGTTTAACCAGCTCTTCGTCAGCGCCTTTAGCAGCAACCAGAACGCCGATACGCGCACCGTGCTGATAAGAACCCAGAACGTCGCCTTCCAGCGCAGCAACGCGGCGAATGTTGATGTTTTCACCAATTTTCGCTACCAGCGCAACACGTTCTTCTTCGAACTGTGCTTTCAGAACTTCAACGTCAGTGATTTTGCCAGCAACAGCTGCGTCCAGAACTTTGTCTGCGAACGCCTGGAAACCAGCGTCTTTTGCAACGAAGTCAGTCTGGCAGTTAACTTCCAGAATGATGCCGTAGTTGCCGTCGATTTTGGTTTTGATCACGCCGTCAGCAGCAACGTTGCCTGCTTTTTTCGCTGCTTTAATAGCACCGGACTTACGCATGTTTTCGATTGCCAGCTCGATGTCGCCGTTAGCTTCAGTCAGTGCTTTTTTGCAATCCATCATGCCTGCGCCAGTACGCTCACGCAGCTCTTTTACCAGGGATGCGGTAATTTCAGCCATTCTAAAATCCTCGGAGATGTGATCTGCCCGGCATTAAACCGCACAGATATAAAAGTGAAAAAGGGGGCCATATGCAGGCCCCCTAACCAAACGTGTACTACCTGGTCTATAAGGGCTCTCCCCCTTCATATTTCGCGCCGCAGATGCGTTGTCTTCGCTCGCTCATCCCGGTCACTTACTGATGTAAGCTCCCGGGAATTCTCGAGCTTGCCGCCTTTCTGCAACTCGAACTATTTTGGGGGAGTTATCAAGCCTTATTACTCAGCTTCTACGAAGCTTTCTTCCGCCTGGGAAGCCAGATCCTGAGAACGGCCTTCACGTACGGTTGCAGCAACAGCGCCCAGGTACAGGGTCACAGCACGGATTGCGTCGTCGTTACCCGGGATAACGAAGTCAACACCGTCCGGATCAGAGTTGGTATCAACGATAGCAAATACCGGAATACCCAAGTTGTTTGCTTCTTTGATAGCAATGTGTTCGTGGTCAGCATCGATTACAAACAGAGCGTCCGGCAGACCGCCCATGTCTTTGATACCGCCCAGGCTGTTTTCCAGTTTCTCCAGCTCACGAGTGCGCATCAGCGCTTCTTTCTTGGTCAGCTTGTCGAAAGTACCGTCCTGAGACTGAGTTTCCAGGTCTTTCAGACGTTTGATGGACTGACGAACGGTTTTCCAGTTAGTCAGCATACCGCCCAGCCAGCGATGGTTCACGAAGAACTGGTCGCAGCTCAGAGCAGCGTCTTTCACCGCTTCGCTTGCAGCGCGTTTAGTACCAACGAAAAGGATTTTACCTTTGCGAGAAACAATCTTGTTCAGTTCAGCCAGAGCTTCGTTGAACATCGGTACAGTTTTCTCAAGGTTGATGATGTGAACTTTGTTACGCGCACCGAAGATGAACGGCTTCATTTTCGGGTTCCAGTAACGGGTCTGGTGACCGAAGTGAACACCAGCCTTGAGCATGTCGCGCATGGAAACAGTTGCCATGATTAAAACCTCTATATAAAAGTTGGGGTTATGCCTCCACGTATCCCATATTACCGACCCCAAAGGGCACCCCGGAATATGTGCCGATACGTGTGTGTTGTTACACAAAGTGAGATTGTCGCTTCCGTCCAGTCTGTGTATACGAAATGGATCGGAAGTCCGGCGCGCTTTATACCACAAATACGTCGTGGACACCAATAATTGTTGGCGCTGTGTACAGCATCAGACGTCGAATTTTCTATTATAGAAAACCTTCAGTGGCACGTTTGGCGAAATTCAGAATGATTCTCAATTTGCCCGGGTGTGATACCATTGACGGCACTTACATATATATTGTCGGTATCACCGACGCTGATGGACAGAATTAATGGCTATCTCAATCAAGACCCCAGAAGATATCGAAAAAATGCGCGTCGCTGGCCGACTGGCTGCCGAAGTGCTGGAGATGATCGAACCGTATGTTAAACCGGGCGTCAGCACCGGCGAGCTGGATCGCATCTGTAATGATTACATTGTTAATGAACAACACGCGGTTTCTGCCTGCCTCGGCTATCACGGCTATCCGAAATCCGTTTGCATCTCTATTAATGAAGTGGTGTGCCACGGTATCCCGGACGATGCTAAGCTGCTGAAAGATGGCGATATCGTTAACATTGATGTCACCGTAATCAAAGATGGTTTCCACGGCGATACCTCGAAAATGTTTATCGTCGGTAAGCCGACCATCATGGGCGAACGCCTGTGCCGCATCACGCAAGAAAGCCTGTACCTGGCGCTACGCATGGTAAAACCAGGCATTAATCTGCGCGAAATCGGTGCGGCGATTCAGAAATTTGTCGAAGCAGAAGGCTTCTCCGTCGTTCGTGAATATTGCGGACACGGTATTGGTCGCGGCTTCCATGAAGAACCGCAGGTGCTGCACTATGACTCCCGTGAAACCAACGTCGTGCTGAAACCGGGGATGACGTTCACCATTGAGCCAATGGTCAACGCGGGTAAAAAAGAGATCCGCACCATGAAAGATGGCTGGACGGTAAAAACCAAAGATCGCAGCTTGTCTGCACAATATGAGCATACTATTGTGGTGACTGATAACGGCTGCGAAATTTTGACGCTACGCAAGGATGACACCATCCCGGCGATAATCTCGCACGACGAATAAGATGAAGCCGGCGAATGCCGGCTTTTTTAATGCGATAATTTAATCTTATGGGTGGCGCACAATGAATACCCTTCCAGAACAGTACGCAAACACCGCTCTCTCCACCCTGCCCGGTCAACCGCAAAATCCATGCGCCTGGCCCCGTGATGAATTAACCGTCTGTGGGATAAAAGCCCATATCGATACTTTCCAGCGTTGGCTGGGTGATGCCTTTGACAATGGGATCTCTGCAGAACAGTTGATTGAGGCACGTACCGAGTTCATAGACCAGCTCCTGCAACGATTATGGATTGAAGCGGGATTCAGCCAGATTGCCGACCTGGCATTGGTTGCCGTCGGTGGCTACGGTCGTGGCGAGCTGCATCCACTTTCTGACATCGATTTACTGATTTTAAGCCGTAAAAAGCTCCCGGACGATCAGGCGCAAAAAGTGGGCGAGCTGTTAACGCTGCTCTGGGATGTAAAGCTGGAAGTCGGTCATAGTGTGCGCACGCTTGAAGAGTGCATGTTGGAAGGGTTATCGGATTTAACCGTCGCCACCAATTTAATCGAATCCCGCTTATTAATTGGCGATGTTGCGCTCTTCCTCGAACTGCAAAAACATATTTTTAGCGAAGGATTCTGGCCTTCCGACAAGTTCTACGCAGCGAAAGTTGAAGAACAGAACCAGCGCCATCAGCGTTACCATGGCACCAGCTACAACCTTGAACCAGACATCAAAAGTAGCCCTGGCGGCTTGCGCGATATTCACACTCTGCAATGGGTGGCCCGCCGTCATTTTGGCGCAACATCGCTGGATGAAATGGTCGGGTTTGGCTTCTTAACCTCAGCGGAGCGGGCGGAATTAAACGAATGTCTGCATATACTGTGGCGTATTCGCTTTGCCCTGCATCTGGTCGTCAGCCGTTACGATAATCGTCTGTTATTCGATCGCCAACTTAGCGTCGCTCAGCGTCTGAATTACAGTGGTGAAGGCAACGAACCGGTCGAGCGGATGATGAAGGATTACTTCCGCGTTACACGCCGCGTCAGTGAACTCAACCAGATGCTGCTGCAACTGTTCGATGAAGCCATCCTCGCCCTTCCCGCCGACGAAAAACCACGTCCACTCGACGATGAGTTTCAGCTACGCGGTACGCTAATCGACCTGCGTGATGAAACACTATTTATGCGCCAGCCGGAAGCCATCTTGCGTATGTTCTACACCATGGTGCGCAACAGTGCGATCACCGGTATTTACTCCACCACGCTGCGCCAGTTACGCCATGCCCGTCGCCATCTGCAACAACCGCTGTGTAATATTCCGCAAGCACGAAAACTGTTTTTGAGCATTCTGCGTCACCCCGGAGCGGTGCGGCGCGGGCTATTGCCAATGCATCGCCATAGCGTGCTCGGCGCGTATATGCCGCAATGGTCGCATATCGTCGGGCAGATGCAGTTTGATCTGTTCCACGCCTACACGGTGGATGAACATACTATCCGCGTGATGCTGAAACTGGAGAGTTTTGCCAGTGAAGAAACGCGCCAGCGCCATCCGTTGTGTGTGGACGTCTGGCCGCGCCTGCCGTCAACTGAGCTGATTTTCATCGCCGCGCTGTTTCACGATATCGCCAAAGGACGCGGCGGCGACCACTCCATTCTCGGTGCTCAGGATGTAGTGCATTTTGCAGAACTCCACGGGCTGAACTCACGCGAAACACAGCTGGTTGCCTGGCTGGTTCGCCAGCACTTGCTGATGTCGGTGACAGCACAACGCCGCGATATTCAGGACCCTGAAGTCATCAAGCAGTTTGCCGAAGAAGTTCAAACGGAAAATCGTCTGCGCTATCTGGTATGCCTGACAGTGGCTGACATTTGCGCCACCAACGAAACGCTGTGGAATAGCTGGAAGCAAAGTCTGTTGCGCGAACTCTATTTTGCCACCGAAAAGCAGCTACGACGCGGAATGCAAAACACGCCGGATATGCGCGAACGGGTTCGCCATCACCAACTCCAGGCACTGGCACTACTGCGCATGGATAACATCGACGAAGAGGCGCTGCACCAAATTTGGTCACGCTGTCGTGCTAACTATTTTGTCCGCCATAGCCCAAATCAACTGGCCTGGCATGCCCGCCATTTATTACAGCATGATTTAAGCAAACCGCTGGTATTGCTTAGCCCGCAGGCTACGCGTGGAGGCACCGAGATTTTTATCTGGAGCCCGGACCGCCCCTATCTGTTTGCCGCCGTCTGTGCCGAATTAGACCGCCGCAATTTAAGTGTTCACGACGCACAAATTTTCACCACTCGCGACGGTATGGCGATGGATACCTTTATCGTGCTGGAACCCGATGGCAGCCCGCTGTCCGCAGATCGCCATGAGGTTATTCGGTTTGGTCTGGAGCAGGTGCTGACGCAAAGTAGCTGGCAGCCACCGCAGCCCCGTCGCCAACCCGCCAAATTACGCCATTTTACTGTTGAAACCGAAGTAACGTTTTTGCCGACCCATACCGACCGCAAATCGTTCCTCGAACTGATCGCCCTCGACCAACCTGGACTGCTGGCGCGAGTCGGGAAAATTTTTGCCGATCTGGGAATTTCGCTTCATGGTGCCCGAATTACAACCATTGGCGAGCGAGTAGAAGATTTATTCATAATTGCCACCGCTGACCGGCGTGCGCTTAATAACGAGTTGCAGCAGGAAGTGCATCAGCGGTTGACAGAGGCCCTCAATCCAAACGATAAAGGGTGATGTGTTTACTGATATGAAAAGAGTTTAACAATGCAGCAGTTACAGAACATTATTGAAACCGCTTTTGAACGCCGTGCCGAGATCACGCCAGCCAATGCAGACACCGTTACCCGCGAAGCGGTAAATCAGGTGATCGCCCTGCTGGATTCCGGCGCACTGCGTGTAGCGGAAAAAATTGACGGTCAGTGGGTGACGCATCAGTGGTTGAAAAAAGCGGTGCTGCTCTCTTTCCGTATTAATGATAATCAGGTGATCGAAGGGGCAGAAAGCCGCTACTTCGACAAAGTGCCGATGAAATTCGCCGACTACGACGAAGCACGTTTCCAGAAAGAAGGCTTCCGCGTTGTGCCACCAGCGGCGGTACGTCAGGGTGCGTTTATTGCCCGTAACACCGTGCTGATGCCGTCTTACGTTAACATCGGCGCATATGTTGATGAAGGCACCATGGTTGATACCTGGGCGACCGTCGGTTCTTGTGCGCAGATTGGTAAAAACGTCCACCTTTCCGGTGGCGTGGGCATCGGCGGCGTGCTGGAGCCGCTGCAGGCTAACCCGACCATTATTGAAGATAACTGCTTCATTGGCGCACGCTCTGAAGTGGTTGAAGGGGTGATTGTCGAAGAAGGTTCCGTCATCTCTATGGGCGTATACATTGGTCAGAGCACCCGTATTTACGACCGTGAAACCGGCGAAATCCACTACGGTCGCGTTCCGGCGGGGTCTGTGGTTGTTTCAGGTAATCTGCCGTCAAAAGATGGCAAATACAGCCTCTACTGTGCGGTTATCGTTAAGAAAGTTGACGCGAAAACTCGCGGCAAAGTCGGCATTAACGAACTGCTGCGTACCATCGATTAAGAGTACATATACGGGCAGCATGATGCTGCCCGTATGCTTTCTGGCTCAGAATAATTCGTCCTACTCATTCTTCCTCCCCCTTTTTTAAATACTTTTTCATCTTGTTTCGGACTGTCATGTAATTCGCAAAACGAAGATAAATGTGCTAATCCATCCCATGGAATATCGCCACAATAAAGCAGGTAATTTTTTGATTTTTACGCCATGATAGAAGTCTGGAAGAAAAAGGCTTTCTGCGATCACAGTCGAGCCGGGCGGGCCAAGCCAAATGCTAAAATAAGCACAATTTACTGACTCATTTTGAGGTAACGCTATGTACGACAATCTGAAAAGTCTGGGTATTACCAATCCTGAAGAAATTGATCGTTACAGCCTCCGGCAGGAAGCCAACAACGATATTCTGAAAATCTATTTCCAGAAAGACAAAGGCGAGTTTTTCGCCAAGAGCGTTAAGTTTAAATATCCGCGTCAGCGTAAAACGGTCGTCGCTGATGGTGTGGGTCAGGGTTATAAAGAAGTCCAGGAAATCAGCCCGAATCTACGGTATATCATTGATGAGCTTGATCAAATCTGTCAGCGTGACCGCAGCGAAGTTGATCTTAAGCGTAAGATCCTCGACGACTTACGTCACCTGGAGTCAGTCGTAACCAATAAGATCAGCGAGATTGAAGCCGATCTGGAAAAACTAACGCGTAAATAATCCCGAATTGACGGTTAACTCGGGCATTCCCCTCTCCCCTTCGGGCTGAGGGGAATGAGCCAGCGCCGCCTCAACCTTAACGCATAATCTACCGCTCTTCATCCAGTTGTAACGCCACATACAGCAGCAACCTGTCATCAAAATTGCCCAAATCAAGCCCGGTCAGTTCCGATATACGATTAAGCCGATACTCCAGGGTATTACGATGAATAAACAACGCCTTTGACGTTGCCAGCGGTTGCACATTGTGGCGAAACCACGCCGCCAGCGTTCGTCGCAGCAAGCCGTTATTGTCCATCGCTTTCAGCCGCGCCAGCGGTCGCGCCAGTTCGTTGGCCTGCCAGTCGCCACGCAAACTGTCGAGTAACACAGGTAACATCAGATCCTGATAAAAATAGCAGCGACTTTCTGGCATCCGCTGTTTACCCACCACCATCGTCGTTTTCGCCGTACGATAGGATCGGGCAATACTGCTAGGACCGGTAAAATAGTTGCCCAGTGAAACGCGAAAACGCAGCTGGCCGTACTCTTTCATGCGGGTAATCAGTTGTTCAACTCGCTTACGATGATCTTCTGCATCCCAGCGCCCAAAAGAGTTCAACGCCGGTTTCAACACCACCATTTCGGTTAGCGAGACAATCGCCACCAGATTATTACGCTCGGGCGTAGTCAGCGCGTTTTGCAGTTGTTGTAACTCCGCCATTGCGCTGTCCACGCCAAGCTGACCGCTGTCGACCTCAACAATAGCCACCACTCGCGGTTGATTGAGATCGATCCCCAGCCGTTGCGCCCATTCAGAAGTGCGGGAGTATTCTCCTCTGCCTGAATCAGGTTCATCACCAGTTCTTCCCGCAAACGGCTATCCTGCGCCAACAAGTGCATCAACCGCGACTGTTCCAGCATCATTTCAGCCGTCATGCAGACCAGTTCGCCATATTTACGCAGATTCTCTGGTTCACCTGTCAGGCCAATTACGCCGACAATTTCACCTTCCAGCCGTAACGGTAGATTAATCCCCTGCCGCACACCGTGCAGATGACGTGCTACCGCGTCATCGATATCGACGACTCGTCCCTGTGAAAGTACCAGCAATGCACCTTCGTGCAATTCACCAATACGCTCACGATCGCCGCTGCCGATAATTCGCCCGCGGGCATCCATTACGTTGATATTGGTATCGATGATGCGCATGGTACGTGCCACGATATCCTGCGCCATTTTGGTATCAAGATGCCAGCCAGCCATAAGTCCTCCGTTATGCACGGCTTAGCATAAGGAAGTACGTAACGTACGGCATTGTGCAAATGCCCAAAGGATGATGAAGATGTATGGAGTTGTGGCGAAGTTCACAGATTGTAAGGAGAACCCCTTCCCGTATTCAGGAAGGGGTTGAGGGAGATTACTGCATTAACAGGTAGATGGTGCTGTCGCCGCGCTGAATGTTCAGTGCCAGCACAGACGGTTTGCTGTCGAGAACTTTACGCAGTTCAGCGATGTTTTTCACTGCCTGCTGGTTCGCACCAATAATCACATCACCTTTCTTCAGGCCGATCTGCGCAGCCGGAGTGCCCGTCTTCACGTTGTTCACTACCACGCCCTGATCTTTACCTTTGTTGCTCATCTCAGCGCCTTCAATGCCGTTGAAGATGGAGCTGGAATCAACCTGATTCTGGCTGCTCTGCTGCAGTTCCAGGTTCACGTTAACCTGCTTACCGTCGCGCAGTAAGCCCAGGGTCAGTTTGCTGCCCACCGGCATAGTACCCACCTGAGCACGCAGTGCGGCAAAGCTGCTGATCGGCTTACCGTTCAGTGAGGTGATCACATCACCCGCTTTAATGCCCGCTTTTGCAGCCGAGGAATTAGGCAGAACCTGGCTTACGAAAGCACCGCGCTGGGCGTCAACTTTCATCGCTTTCGCCAGTTCGGAATTCAGCTCAGTCCCCATAATACCCAGCTCACCGCGTTTCACCTGCCCGTATTCCACCATCTGCGAGGTCAGGTTTTTCACCATGTTACTCGGGATAGCAAAACCGATACCGATGTTGCCGCCGTCCGGTGCGAGGATCGCGGTGTTGATACCGATCAGTTCGCCGTTCAGGTTAACCAGCGCACCACCGGAGTTACCACGGTTGATCGCTGCATCGGTCTGGATGAAGTTTTCGTAGTTTTCAGCATTCAGGCCGCTACGCCCCAGCGCAGAGACAATCCCGGAAGTTACCGTCTCGCCCAGACCAAACGGGTTACCAATCGCTACGGTGTAATCACCCACGCGCAGTGCATCAGAATCCGCCATCTTAATTGCGGTCAGTTTTTTCGGGTTCTGGATTTGGATCAGCGCGATATCAGAGCGCGGATCTTTGCCAACCATCTTCGCGTCGAACTTACGACCATCGCTCAGCTGGACTTTAATCACCGTCGCGTTATCAACAACGTGGTTGTTGGTGACGACATAGCCTTTATCGGCATCAATGATGACGCCGGAACCCAGCGCCATGAATTTCTGTTGCTGGCCGCCGCCATTACCGCCCTGGCCCCCCTGGCAGAACGGAGAGCTCTGGAACGGAGAACCTTCCTGGCAGAACGGAGAATCATCACCGAAGAACTGCTGGAAATTACGCGGCATACGCGGCGTATTAACGGTTGTGCTACCTTCTACGTTAATGCTGACCACTGAAGGCATCACCTTTTCGAGCATCGGTGCAAGGCTTGGCATCTGCTGGGCTGTCGTTGCTGAAGAAGTCTCAGCCGCCGTTGCAGAGAGCGGAGATAACGCCAAACCTAAACTCAGAGCCAGTGCACTCAGTGCTAATGTGGTTTTTTTCATGTATTTCAGTCTCGATTAACAGATAACGCAAAATTGCTGTGTTCTTCAGATTCGTTTTATAGCCCGAAGTTCCGAACTAAAGTTTCTGCAAAAGGTAAAAATTTATTGTTCGTCTTTACAAAAGCCTGGTTATTGTTCTACGGCCATCAGACGTCGGTATTCATCCCACGCATAGAGGTCGGTCATACCGCTGATATAATCCTGCAGCAGGCGGCAACGGTAATAATATTCCCATAGCGGAAACTCAGGAGAATCTGACGGTAATTTACTGACAGCCTCGACATAGGCCAGCCGATGGCGCGTCGAGAGTTTGTGGAATAAGCGCGACTCAATAGGGAAACGTTTCACCCGTTCTTTTTCTACCAGTTCAGTAAAGTCTGATAACGACAGGCTTAATAAAGGACGATAAATCTCTAATAATCCGCTAATGACCCGATAGCCCTGCAATTCAAGCTGCTCGACATCCGGATGGCTAAATACATGTTTTACAGCGACATTTTTATATAGCTTAAGAAGATCGCTGCATTCGCTGGCATCTTCCAATAATGCATGATTAAACGTTCCGGCGAAAATCGCAGGCAGATTATCAATAAATCGTTGTGCCGCGTAGGGTACCAGTTTGTTTAGGGTGTTTACCCGTAAATACATAAAAAACTGATCTTCCGTACTGCGGCTTAAACTATTTGAGCGTGATTTTTCCCAGGCATTTTCAACCACCAGCGAAAAGAGCGAACCTTTCTCATGCTGGCCCCACGCTTCGTGCAAATGATGATAAAGCTGCTCAACGGTAAATATTCTTTTCTCTACCGCATCTTCAAGGTCTGCCACACAATAGGAGATGTCGTCGGCAGCTTCCATAATCCACGTTAATGGAAAACGACTGTAAAGCGCCAAATTAAGTTCTTTACGCAACCGGGCAATATAGGCTTCTTCAGAAAGATAATAACCCGGCTTTTTCATTAAATAGTGATGTGTCTCAGGCGTTTCGCCACGCCACCACGCCGGACGGGTATATTTTAAAATACCGCCAACCTGTGCCCAAGTGAGATTCATCCGCATCAATGTATGCACCAGACGAATGCCTTGTGCATTCCCCTCAAAATGACATAAGTCCTGACGAATCTTGCGCCGCAGCTCGTTAAGCGGTTCTTCCCCGTCCCGTAAACGTAGTGCCGCCACGCTGCAGCGATCGTCAGTCAGAGGCTGGCTTTCGGCATCTTCCGGGTGCAAACGTTGGCGAAACCAGTCATTTATCGCTGCTTCGCCAAAATGACCAAACGGCGGATTGCCGATATCGTGCATCAGGCATGACATCTCAACAATGCTTTCAAAGGGGCCGGTCAGTTCATCCAGGCCGTATGCTTCCAGCAATTTAAGCTCTTTCAGACGGCTTAAAATTTCTTTGGCGATGTAGCGTCCCACCTGCTGGACTTCCATCGAGTGGGTAAGACGCGTGCGCACGGCGGCATTGCGCTCCAGTGGAAAAACCTGGGTCTTTTGTTGCAGACGACGAATTGCCGGAGAGTTGATGATACGCCCGCGATCGCTCTCGAAGATCCGCAGGATCTCATGTTCGGTTTTAACGCCCTGCGGTGAACGGTAACGACGATGCCAGTTTATTTTTTTTCGGAAATCAATCTGTGCCATGTCCTCTCCCGCGTGAGAAATACGCTTCCCCGTAAGCGCATGGTAAACTATGCCTTCAAATCGGGCTTATCGCGAGTAAATCTATGAAAATCGGCATCATTGGTGCAATGGAAGAAGAAGTTACGCTGCTGCGTGACAAAATCGAAAACCGTCAAACTATCAGTCTCGGCGGTTGCGAAATCTATACCGGCCAACTGAATGGAACCGAGGTTGCGCTTCTGAAATCGGGCATCGGTAAAGTCGCTGCGGCGCTGGGTGCCACTCTGCTGTTGGAACACTGCAAGCCAGATGTGATTATTAACACCGGTTCTGCCGGTGGCCTGGCACCAACGCTGAAAGTGGGCGATATCGTTGTCTCGGACGAAGCGCGTTATCACGACGCGGATGTCACGGCATTTGGTTATGAATACGGTCAGTTACCAGGCTGTCCGACAGGCTTTAAAGCTGACGATAAACTGATCGCTGCCGCTGAGGCCTGCATTGCCGAACTGAATCTTAACGCTGTACGTGGCCTGATTGTTAGCGGCGACGCTTTCATCAACGGTTCTGTTGGTCTGGCGAAAATCCGCCACAACTTCCCACAGGCCATTGCTGTAGAGATGGAAGCGACGGCAATCGCCCATGTCTGCCACAATTTCAACGTCCCGTTTGTTGTCGTACGCGCCATCTCCGACGTGGCCGATCAACAGTCTCATCTTAGCTTCGATGAGTTCCTGGCTGTTGCCGCTAAACAGTCCAGCCTGATGGTTGAGTCACTGGTGCAGAAACTGGCACATGGCTAAATCACTGTTCAGGGCGCTGGTCGCCCTGTCTTTTCTCGCGCCACTGTGGCTCAACGCCGCGCCGCGCGTCATCACGCTTTCTCCCGCCAACACTGAACTTGCCTTTGCCGCCGGGATCACGCCGGTTGGGGTCAGCAGCTATTCCGACTATCCTCCACAAGCGCAAAAGATTGAGCAGGTTTCCACCTGGCAGGGGATGAATCTGGAACGCATTGTCGCGCTGAAACCCGATCTGGTGATTGCCTGGCGTGGAGGTAATGCCGAGCGGCAGGTTGACCAGCTGGCTTCGCTGGGAATAAAAGTGATGTGGGTCGATGCGACAAGCATTGAACAAATTGCCAATGCGTTACGTCAACTGGCCCCCTGGAGTCCGCAACCAGACAAGGCCGAACAAGCCGCGCAATCCCTGCTGGATCAGTACGTGCAATTGAAAGCGCAATATGCTGATAAACCTAAAAAACGTGTTTTTCTGCAATTCGGCATTAATCCGCCATTTACCAGTGGAAAAGAGTCGATTCAGAACCAGGTACTCGAAGTTTGTGGCGGAGAAAACATCTTTAAAGACAGCCGGGTTCCCTGGCCGCAAGTTAGCCGCGAACAGGTGTTAGCACGCTCGCCACAGGCGATTGTCATTACAGGCGGACCGGACCAAATTCCTAAAATCAAACAATACTGGGGTGAACAGCTCAAAATTCCCGTTATTCCTCTCACGAGTGACTGGTTTGAACGTGCAAGCCCACGTATTATCCTCGCAGCACAACAGCTCTGTAATGCGCTTTCACAGGTAGATTAGTGCCTGACCTTTTCAGGTGCTCAGTGGGGATTGAACAATGCTCGTCTATTGGCTGGATATAGTCGGCACAGCGGTATTTGCCATCTCCGGCGTTTTGTTAGCCGGAAAATTGCGTATGGACCCTTTTGGTGTTCTGGTACTGGGCGTGGTTACCGCAGTAGGCGACGGAACAATTCGCGACATGGCGCTGGATCACGGCCCGGTATTTTGGGTGAAAGATCCCACCGATCTGGTCGTTGCCATGGTCACCAGCATGCTGACCATCGTGCTGGTGCGCCAGCCAAGACGCTTACCAAAATGGATGTTGCCGGTGCTGGACGCCGTTGGTCTGGCGGTGTTTGTCGGCATTGGCGTGAATAAAGCCTTTAATGCGGAAGCCGGTCCGTTAATCGCGGTTTGTATGGGCGTCATTACTGGCGTTGGCGGCGGGATCATTCGTGATGTACTGGCCCGCGAAATCCCCATGATTTTACGTACAGAAATCTACGCAACTGCCTGTATTATCGGCGGTATTGTCCACGCTACGGCTTATTACACATTTTCCGTACCACTGGAAACAGCCAGTATGATGGGCATGGTCGTGACGCTATTGATTCGGCTGGCGGCTATTCGTTGGCATCTTAAGCTACCGACGTTTGCGCTGGATGAGAATGGGCGTTGAAGAGAGAAGATGTGCCGGATAGTTTATCCGGCACATGAACAACAGATTAGATGCTAAAGGAAGAACCGCAACCGCAGGTGCTTTTCGCGTTCGGGTTGGTCACGATGAAACGAGAACCTTCCAGTCCTTCGGTGTAGTCAACGGAACCGCCGACCAGATATTGCAGGCTCATCGGATCAACCACCAGGCCAACGCCCTGTTTTTCGATGGTCATATCGCCTTCGTTCACCTGATCATCAAAGGTGAAACCATACTGGAAGCCGCTGCAACCGCCACCGGTGATATACACGCGTAATTTCAGATTCGGGTTATCTTCGTCAGCGATCAGGCTTTTAACTTTGTTGGCTGCTGCGTCGGTAAACTCCAGCGGCAGTGCTACGTCATCACTCATATTTTGCTCCAAACGACATCGGCAATCGGGCAAATTCTAACCCAATAATAATCGCCATTATCTAATACCCTGGTATTTCGTTCAAGTATTCTCGCTGGCTGATGCGGCCTTGCTTCGCGCCAGTTGCTCAGCTTCCTGTTTTGCCAGCGTGCGCGCAAGAATCGCCGAGTATAGAGGTTTCCCGCCGGTAAATTGCGCTAATAGTGTTGCGCCAAGACCGGTAATAATCATTGGCAAAATGAGCTGGTAGTTATCGGTCATCTCCAGAACCAGAATGATCCCCGTTAACGGCGCGCGAATAGATGCCGCCAGTAATGCCCCCATTCCGGCAATAGCAAACGTCCCCGCCTCCAGGTGATATTGCGGAAACAGCTCAACGGCAACCATTCCGAAAGCGGTTCCCAGCACAGTACCCAGCGCCAGCATCGGGGCAAAAATACCGCCCGGCGCGCCGGAAGAGAAGCAGAGTAAGGTGGTAATGACCCGAGCGACGAAGATAAACACCAGCATTCCCATGCTGAAATTCCCCGCGGTAGCGATAGGAATCAGGTTAAAACCGCCGCCCGACGTTGCTGGTGCCACAAACCCCAGCAATCCACACAGACCGCCAATCGCCCCCCCCATCAGTACCCATTTGGTAATATTGCCGCCGTGCACACGGTGCAGCAAATCCTGCATCCCCAGCACCCATTTATTAAAAATAGGGCCGAAAATGCCAAAAATAATACCGAGGATCAGATAAAGCCACAGCGTATTAAGCGGCGCATCAGAAAGTTTACCGACGTCAATCAACGCAACTTCATGATTAAAAATCCGGTACATAATGGTCGACATAATGACGCCAATAAATACCGCTTTAATCGAAATTAACGTATAGCGAAACTGCGGACGCATCTCTTCGATAATAAACAAAATACCCGCCAGCGGCGCGTTAAAGGCCGCAGCCAGCCCCGCAGCAGCACCGGTTGCCAGCAGCGTATGGCGAGCTTCATCACCTTTCAGGCGGAAAATATCAAGCACCATGCGACCGATATTGCCGCCGATCTGCACGGTTGGTCCTTCGCGCCCTAGCACCATGCCTCCGCCGAGTGTCCCCAGCCCGCCAAAGAATTTCACCGGCAATACACGCCACCAGCGAACAGGACGTTGATCTTCCAGCGCCCCTTCAATTTCCGGGATCCCCGATCCCCCTGCTTCGGGCGCGTATTTGCGCACCAAAAAGTAGCCGAACATCGCCAGCACCGCCGAACAGAGAAAAGCGACGGTTAACAGTAGCGGATAATTATCAGCAGTATGTACCAGCACTCCCATACGTTGGTTCTGCAACCAGGCGACACCTTTGTCAAAAGCAACCGCAGCCAGCCCGATAAGCGTGCCGACGACTGCCGCCATAAACAAAATGGCTAACGGGGTTTTATCGCGCTCAAGAAGTTGGCGAATCAGTTGTCTGCGTCGCAGGCGCGCGGCCTGCGGTGTTTCTAAAGAGGGAGTATCAGTTTTCATCCAATGATCACTTATTGGTCATACAAATAAGATGACGGCATTTTACTCGCACGTTCCATGAAAATCCTTTGCAAAGCGTAATGTTTCAAATGCACAAAACTTTTATACTCTAAGAAATCAGGATTGCACCAGTACAAGCAGCCTGATGTTTGACGAGTATTTAACTTGTTATGAATAACATAGAATAGCAGCCATTCACTTTTTCTACGAATCAGGAACCCTCCATGAGTAAGTCTGAAAATCTTTACAGCGCAGCGCGCGAGCTGATCCCTGGCGGTGTGAACTCCCCTGTTCGCGCCTTTACTGGCGTGGGCGGCACTCCACTGTTTATCGAAAAAGCGGACGGCGCTTATCTGTACGATGTTGATGGCAAAGCCTATATCGATTATGTCGGTTCCTGGGGGCCGATGGTGCTGGGCCATAACCATCCGGCGATCCGCAATGCCGTGATTGAAGCCGCCGAGCGTGGTTTAAGCTTTGGTGCACCGACCGAAATGGAAGTGAAAATGGCGCAACTGATGACCGAACTGGTCCCGACCATAGATATGGTGCGCATGGTGAACTCCGGCACCGAGGCGACGATGAGCGCCATCCGCTTGGCCCGTGGTTTTACCGGTCGCGACAAAATCATTAAATTTGAAGGTTGTTACCACGGTCACGCTGACTGCCTGCTGGTGAAAGCCGGTTCTGGCGCACTCACGTTAGGCCAGCCAAACTCGCCGGGCGTTCCGGCAGATTTCGCCAAACATACCTTAACCTGTACTTATAACGATCTGGCCTCTGTACGCGCCGCGTTTGAGCAATACCCGCAAGAGATTGCCTGTATTATCGTCGAGCCGGTGGCAGGCAATATGAACTGTGTTCCGCCGCTGCCAGAGTTCCTGCCAGGTCTGCGTGCGCTGTGCGACGAATTTGGCGCGTTGCTGATCATCGATGAAGTGATGACCGGTTTCCGCGTAGCGCTAGCTGGCGCACAGGATTATTTCGGCGTAGTGCCAGATTTAACCTGCCTCGGAAAAATCATCGGCGGTGGAATGCCGGTAGGCGCATTCGGTGGTCGTCGTGATGTAATGGATGCGCTGGCCCCTACAGGTCCGGTCTATCAGGCGGGTACGCTTTCCGGTAACCCGATTGCGATGGCAGCGGGTTTCGCCTGTCTGAATGAAGTCGCGCAGCCGGGCATTCACGAAACGCTGGATGAGCTGACAACACGTCTGGCAGAAGGTCTGCTGGAAGCGGCAGAAGAAGCGGGAATTCCGCTGGTCGTTAACCACGTCGGTGGTATGTTCGGTATCTTCTTTACCGACGCCGAGTCCGTGACGTGCTATCAGGATGTGATGGCCTGTGACGTCGAGCGTTTTAAGCGTTTCTTCCATATGATGCTGGATGAAGGTGTTTACCTGGCACCGTCAGCGTTTGAAGCGGGCTTTATGTCTGTGGCGCACAGCATGGAAGATATCAATAACACCATCGATGCTGCACGTCGGGTGTTCGCGAAGTTGTGATAATTTTGCCTCGCCCACCGGGCGAGGCATTCTATTAACGGCTCTGCTTTCTCAGCAAATAGATAAAATATGGCGCACCGATAAAGGTCGACAGCAGCCCCGCCGGGATCTGGAATGGAAACAGCACCATCCGCCCACACCAGTCAGCGAACACCAGCAGTAAACCACCCACCAGCGCCGAAATTACGATATGTGGCATCGTCCGTCGAAAGCCCATCATCCGCGCAATATGCGGTGCCATTAAACCAACAAAACTCAACGGTCCAATAGTCATCGTCGCGGTCGCCGTCAGGCAAGCCGCTAACAGCAGCAGCGCAATTCGCGTCGGCGTCAGCGCCATCCCTACCGCCCGCGCGGTATCACCACCCAGCGGTAAAATGGTCAGCCAGCGGCGGCACAGCGGAGTAATCGCCAGCAAAATCACCATCACAATTCCGGTGCGCCAGACCTGAGCATCGGTCGCGTTGTAGGTCGAACCGGAAATCCAGGTCAGCACTTGCGCCATTCGCGGGTCACCACTTGCCTGCAACATCATCAAAAGCATGGTGAACGCGGTACTTAACGCCATCCCCGCCAGTAACATGCGGTGTGGGGAAAATCCACCGCGTCCGGCGGCGATCATAATGATCAACAGCATCACCGCCGCCCCGAGACTGCCTGCGGGTAACAACCAGCCAAAGGCATTACCCGGTACCAGAAACAGCATTAACACCACACCAAACGCCGCGCCGGAGCTAATCCCCAGCACTTCCGGGCTTGCCATCGGGTTGCCGGTCAGTCGCTGAATAATACAGCCCGCTACCGCCAGCATGACGCCCGCAAACAGCGCCGCCATAATTCGCGGCCAGCGCCAGGGCATTAAATCCTCGAGCAACGCCCCGCTCGCCCACGTCCAGCCGTGCGCATCACGACCAAACGACAGCGCCACCACCACAGCCATCAACAACAGCACGCCGCCCGCGAGGGCAAACGCCAGCACATGTTGGCGTTCAGTCGCGACACGATCGTTAACCTTCATATCCGGCGCGCTAATGCTGCGTAAACGCGGCAGCAGCCACAGTAGCAGCGGCGCACCGATCAACGCAGTGACCGAACCGGTGGACACTTCCATCCACACGCGAGTCAGCCAGAGGATGATTTGATCGGAAAGCCAGAGGATCAGCGCACCAATCAACGACGCCAGCATCAGTCGTGGCAGCAGACGCCGCGCCCCCAGCATTTTTGCCAGCAGCGGCGCGAACAACCCGATAAAGCCGATAATCCCCACAGCGTTCACCAGCAGCGCACTGATGACAATCGCCAGCGACAGCGCCGCCAGACGCGCAAGCGACAAGGCCAGCCCGAGATTGCGCGCCACGCCATCATCAAGCCCCATCAGGGTTAACGGACGAAGTAGCAGCAACGTCAGCATCACACCGCCCAGCAACTGCGGCCATAAACGCTCAACACCGCCCCAGTCGGTTTGCGTCAGCGTTCCAGTGCTCCACAGAAACATGCTTTGCAACTGGTCATGATGGAAGATAACCAGTAACTGATTGATTGCGCCGCAATAAAGGCTCACTACCAACCCCGCGAGAATCAGCGTTACCGGCGACAGCCGTTTCCCCCACGCGACGCCAAAGACAATTAAGCCAACAACGCAAGCCCCTGCCAGCGCAGCAAACTGGCTCGCCATCGCGCTAGGGATCGCCCAGAGCGTGGTGACGGTAATCCCCAGTTGCGCGCCTGTTGCAACGCCCAACGTCGTCGGTTCCGCCAGCGGGTTACGCAGTACTTGCTGAAACAGCACGCCCACCAGCCCCAGGCCCGCGCCCACCAGCAGCGAAATCGCCAGACGCGGCAACAAGCTGTAGTGAAAAATCATCTGCTCGATGACGTCAATATCCGGCGACCAGGCGGCCTGCGCCCACTGACTGCGCGGCAGCGCCTGTGAGAAGTTCATCCAGGTGAGCGCCGTAGCGACAATCACTAACAGCGCCAGCAATAACGCCGGGAAAAGCGCAATTCGTTTACTCACGCTTTACCTCCGATGGCGTTATCCAGAACACGCACAAAGTGCATTGCCGAAAGCGTTGCACCATAAAACCAGACTGCGGGTACGCGCTGAAAGCGCCCTGTACGGACAAACGGCATGGCCTGCCACAGCGGGGTTGCCATTAGCGCATCCATGTCTTTGCTGTTGTCGTGATCAAAACAGAGCACATCAACGTCTTTATACGCTGCCAGACGATCGATACTGACGGCGGTACTGCCCCAGAAGTTGGTTTCCCCTTGCCAGGCATTTGGGATGCCGTACTCATCGAGAATTTCCTGGAACAAGCTGTTTGGACCGAAGACCAGCATATGGCGCGGATCGATAAGCGTCGTCAGCAGTAACGGGCGTGCACCACGCTTCACAAAGCGGGGTTTCATGCTGCGGATAAAGTCTTCGTATTGCGCTAAATGCGTTTCCGCTGCGCTTTGCAGGTTAAGTAAATCTGCCATTTCCGTCAGCGATTTACGCGCCATCGCCAACGGATGTTTGCCGTCACTGAAGTTAAATCCGCGACCCGGCGCAATACGTGCCAGCATTTCTGATGAAGGGCCATATCCTGCCGACCAGACCATAAACGACGGTTTCATTTCGGTCAGCAGTTCAAGGTTAGGTTCTGTACGCAAACCGACGTCAATCACTGAGTCCGGCAATGGTGGTTCGCTGACCCACAGGCGATAGTTGATGGTATCCGCCACGCCGTAAGGCACGATGCCGAGCGCCAGCAGTAATTCCACCGGCAACCACTCCAGCGCCACAATACGATTGGGGTCAATAGCCGCCGCGTGGGCGGTATTCATCTGCCATAACAACGGAGAAAGCGCCATCGCCGTTAACAGTCGACGGCGCGAAATAAGAGGTAAGCCGCTCATCAATAAACAAAACTCACAGGTGCAGCACCCGCCGGATGCGGCAAAATACCCATCGGGATGCCATAAATCATTTCGAGGGTTTCGCCGCGCATAATTTCCGCAGGCGTTCCCTGAGCAATCATTTCACCACTGCGCAGGGCGACCAGATAATCACAGTAGCGTGCCGCCATATTGATATCGTGCAACACGGCAATGACCGTCAGGCCACGTTCCTGACTTAAACGGTGCACCAGCGCCAGCACATCAACCTGGTGGGCGATATCCAGCGCCGAAGTCGGTTCGTCGAGCAACAGACAACGGCTATCCTGCGCCACCAGCATGGCGATCCACGCCCGCTGACGTTCGCCGCCAGAGAGACTATCGACCAGCCGATGCGCCAGCGGTTTTAAGCCAACCAGCGAGATAGCTTCCTCGACCTTTTCGCGATCTGCCGCACCAAAGCGCCCCAGCGCGCCATGCCACGGGTAACGACCAATCGCCACCAGTTCACGCACGGTCATCCCTTCTGCCGGAGGAAGCTGCTGCGGCAAATAAGCCACTTTGCGGGCAAACGCTTTGCTGCTCCAGCTTTCCAGCGGCTGGGCATCAAGAAGAATCTCCCCTTCTGACGGAGGCTGATGACGACCAAGCATTTTGAGCAGAGTGGATTTACCAGAACCGTTGTGACCAATCAGACCGGTCACTTTCCCGGCAGGAAAGGTTAACGACAGCGGATGCAAAAGCGTGCGCCCGGGCACACGAAAGGAGATATTACGCAGTGCAAAAGTGGTATCGGAATGATTCGTGTATTCCTGCATAACAGCCAACTTGTGAAATGGGCACGGAAATCCGTGCCCCAAAAGAGAAATTAGAAACGAAAGGTTGCGGTTGCAACGACCTGACGTTCTGCGCCCCAGAAGCAGCCATAAGTGTTAAAGCAGCTGGCGACGTATTCACGATCGAACAGGTTGTTAACATGCAGCGCCACGTTGGAGCCCGCCATGCCGACTCGCGCCAGATCATAACGCACTAACGCATCCACGACCGTATAACTTCCCACTTTAAAGGAGTTAGCCGGATCACCATAGCTGGAGCCAGTATAACGACCACCGGTGCCCAGCGTCAAACCTGAAAGCGGACCGTCAAAGAAGGTATAGTCAGCCCACAGCGAAGCCATGTGTTTTGGCACCTGTGCAGGCGTATTGCCTTTATAGGTAGTATCGGTGGTGTATTCCGCATCGGTGTAAGTATAAGAACCGACTACGTTAACACTCGCCGACAGCGCCGCTTTCGCTTCGATTTCTACGCCACGTGCGCGGATCTCGCCACCTTCAACCGAGAAGAAGGAACCCTCAGGGTCCGCCATCAGGTTGTTGGTTTTAGTGAGATTATACACGGCACCAGTAACTACAATCGGACGATCTTCCGGTACATATTTCACGCCGACTTCATACTGCTTACCTTTAGACGGTGCGAAAATATTACCATCCTTCCCAACTTGCGAAGAAGGTTCAAACGATTCGCTATAGCTGAAGTAAGGTGTTACACCATTATCAAACAGGTAGTTAACACCACCACGCCAGGTAAACTGTTTGTCATCACGTTTATCGGTCGTCCCAGCAACGCGGTTAAGAGATTCTTGATCTGCCCAGTCATAACGACCGCCTAGGGTGACCAGCACTTTATCCCACTGCGCCTGATCCTGAACATAAACGCCCGTTTGTTTCTGTTTATTCAGAATGCGGTAAGGGCCGGAGTTTGCCGGATCTTTGGCATTGAAGTCGAAATCGGGATTCACCGGATTGTACAGATTGAGCAGTGGCACAGAGTCGTCGTAACCAAACCAGGCGTTGATGTCATTACGCATACGCATAAAGTCGACACCGGTCAGCAGGGTGTGGTCGATATCGCCAGTGGCAAACTTGCTCTGCAACTGGGTATCAACGGAGAAGTTTTGCAGCTTCTCATCATCAACGACGTATTTACGTGCCAGATAATGGCCTTTATCCGCTGGCGCTAATGCCGCACACTGTTTGCTGTAAGCATTCGCCGGATCGGAGCAGACGCCGTAACCATAAACGCTGTTTTGCGAGGTTTTGTTTTCACCAAAGCGCAGGTTCTGACGCACAGTAAAGGTGTCGTTAAATTCGTGATCGAAGCTGTAGCCGACCATCTTCTCATTACGAGAATAGGTGTTGTTCTTCGCCCCTTCATTAAAGTCTGTCGGCAGACGCTTACCGTTCGGCAGCGGCTCAACGGTTCCCTCTTTCGGCAACCAGCCGTAATAACCGGTTTCCGGCTCGTTCTGGAAGTAAGAAAGGAAGGTGAAATTGGTTTTATCATCCGGACGCCAGGTGAACGCCGGTGCAATAGCATAACGCTGCTCTTCTGACCCTTTCTGCTGGGCATTGGCAGAACGCGCAAGACCGGTCAGGCGATAAGAGTAAACACCGTCATCATCCAACGCATCGCTAAAGTCAAAACCAGTCTGGAACAGGCTGTCAGTACCGGCTTTAAACTGAACTTCTTTCAGCGGTTCGGTGGTCGGACGCTTGCTGACCATATTCAACAGACCGCCAGGACTGCTTTTACCGTAAAGCACGGAAACCGGGCCACGCATAATTTCAGCGCGTTCCAGCATATACGGGTCAATGACCGCATCGTTATAGAAGTTGCCCTGCAACTTCAGGCCATTCAGATAGTTATTTTGGCTTTGGCCTTCTGCCGCAAAACCGCGAATGATCAGGTGGTCATAGGTGTTGGATGCGCCACGCGTACCAACAGAGACACCCGGCGTGTAGCTAAGCGCTTCTTTTACCGACTTCGGCTGATGCAGCGCCATCTCTTCGGCGGTCACAACAGAAATAGACTGTGGCACTTTTTGAATCGGCGTATCGGTTTTAGTGCCGGTAGCTGACTGCCGCGCCGCAATAGTTGCAGCAGGCCCCCATGCGCTTTCTTGCGGCGCAGGTGCAGCGGTAACGGTGATAGTGTCTTCTTTCGGTTCAACCGCTGCCTGTGCATAAACAGACATGCCGCTAACCGCTGTGGCTACTACAACTGCGATTTTACGCAGTGAGTGTTTTGGCTGAGCAGTTTTGGAACGCGCCATTGGTATATCTCTGATGTAAAGTGAATGATAACGTAAACGAGAATGATTATTATAAAGATAAGATAATATTCGAAACGCTGGCGGGTTCGCAAGCGGTACGCAATCTGAGCGTTCCTGAAGGGTTAATAAACAACCAGATGAAAAGAAAGGGTTAATATCTTAGATGGGATGTTATTTTACCGGATGGCAACTCGCCATCCGGTATTTCACGCTTAGATGTTAATTACTACCAAACATATCCTTGATCCAACCGGCTACACCGTCGCTGTCTTTCTGCTCTTGCTGAGCAGGTTGCTGTTGCGGCTGTTGCTGCGGCTGAGAAGACTGATCAAACGGATTGCCTGACGGCTGCTGCTGCATCTCGCTCTGCTGGCACAGCGATTGCGGATCGCTGGTCCAGACCGGCAAGACACGCATGCCACCGCTGCAAACAAAGTTGCCGTCGTAGTCCACGCCCATATCTGCAATATCTTCTGGCGGAACAAGATTCAGCGGCGTTGGCGTCTGGTTAGCCAGATAACGCTGATAAATCGACATTGCCCCGCTGGCTCCATACAGTTTGGTCGGCTGGTTGTTATCACGGCCTACCCAGGTGATGGTCACCGTGCTGCCGTCAATGCCTGCAAACCAGGTATCTACGTTATTGTTGGTAGTCCCTGTTTTCCCTGCCAGATGCAGGTTCGGGTATTTCGCCCCAAGCTGACGACCCGTACCACGTTGTACCACCTGCTGCATGGTCCATAGTGTCAGATACGCCGCCTGCGCCGGAACAGCGCGTTCTGCCTGCGGGAAGCTCTGATACAGCACCTTACCATCTTCCGCGATTACCGAACGCAGTGCAGAAAGCGGTGCACGGTTACCACCGCTGGCGATGGTCTGGAATGCCTGCGCCACTTCGATTGGCGTTAAGTTCAACGCCCCCAGCAGCATTGCCGGAACCGGATGCAACTGATCTTTCGGTACGCCCAGTTTGATCCAGGTCTCCGTAACCGCAGGCAGCCCCAGCGCCATCCCCAGATTTACCGTCGGCACGTTCATCGAACGTGTCAACGCATCCACCAGCATCACTCTGCCGCTTTCGCTATAACGACGGTCATCGTTCTGCGGTGACCAGACCTGGCCATTCGGCTGACGCAGCGCGATTGGCGCATCGGCAATCCACGTGTTCAGGCGATAGATTTTCGGCTGGCTTAAAGCCGTCAGATAAGTCGCTGGTTTTGCAAGGGAACCAATCGAACGACGCGCCTGCATCGCACGGTTGTAGCCCGCAAACTGCGGCTCAGAACCTCCGACCATCGCACGAACTTCACCACTAAAGCGGTCGACGACCACAATCGCAGTTTCAAGATCGCTCAACTTACGCTGTTTCTTCAGTGCCGGAATGCCTTCCACGGCGGCTTTTTCTGCCGCGTCCTGGGCCACCGAGTCAAAGGTAGTGAAGATCTTCACGCCGGAGAGATCTTTTACCTTATCGCCCAGTTTTGCCTGCAACTCCTGACGCACCAACTGCATAAAGGCTGGCTGAGGAGAGATCACCCCACCACGCGGCTGAACCCCCAGCGGACGGGCACTCAACATGTCATAGAGTTCTTGATCAATAATCTGTTGCTGTTGCAGCAGACGCAGCACCAGATTACGTCGCTCCAGCGCCAGTTTCGGGTTACGCCACGGGTTGTAGATGGACGCCCCTTTCACCATACCGACTAACAGCGCCTGCTGGTCGAGGCTTAGCTCTTCTACCGGGCGACCAAAGTAATACAAGCTTGCCAGCGGGAAGCCGCGGATTTCGTTGTCGCCGCTCTGACCGAGATACACCTCGTTCATATACAGCTCAAGAATACGGTCTTTGCTGTAACGCGCGTCCATGATCAGCGCCATGTAAGCTTCGTTCGCTTTACGCCAGTAAGAACGCTCGCTGGAGAGGAACAGGTTTTTCACCAGCTGTTGCGTCAGCGTACTCGCACCCTGCACCGTGCGACCTGCGGTCAGGTTTGCCAGCACCGCACGCCCAATGGAGTAGAGACTGATTCCATCATGCTCGTAAAAATGACGGTCTTCTGTCGCCAGCAAAGTATCCACCAGCAAATCAGGGAAACCACTGCGCGGCACAAACAAACGCTGCTCACCGTTTGGCGAGGAGATCATGGTGATCAGACGCGGATCAAGACGGAAGAAACCGAACTGACGGTTGTTCTCCATATTGACGATGGCCGCCAGATGATCACCATCAAAGGTCAGACGCGCACGCACCTGCCCTTCTTTACTGTCCGGGAAATCAAACGGACGGCGGATCATCTCAATGCTGTTGGCCTGCACGGTAAATTCGCCAGGACGGGTCATTTTCGACACCTGACGATACTGTGTTGCCTCCAGCAGCTTCACCATTTCGTTCTTGCTGATGGTCATATCTGGTTCAAGGTTGACCATTCGGCCATAAACTGCCGCGGGCAGTTGCCAGACCTTGCCATCAATACGGCTACGAATTTTTTGATCGAGATAAACGCCGTAAATGGCGATCAGCACGGCAAAAACGATAGCCAGTTTTAGCAGTAGCCATAGCCAGCCGCGTTTGCCACGAGGCTTACGCCCTTTGCCTTTGCCCTTACCTTTGCGCGGCATCGGTTCTTCATCCTCATAGTCATCATAATCGTCGTAATCATCGTCATCTTCGTAACGACGACGGCTTACCTTTTGTTTGACCGGACGCGTCGGTTTCCCTTTGCGTCCAATTGGCTCGCGGTCATTCCCGGCCATGCTTTTTCTCCGCAATATTCAGGCGCAAAAGCCCGATTTTCTGTTCTTCTGTTACAAGACAGAAGAAGATATCTCTCAAAATTTGTGCTCGATCGGTCCCCTCTCCCTTGAGGGAGAGGGTTAGGGTTAGGGTGAGGGTGAACGTGCGCGCTGATGCCCTCACCCCGGCCCTCTCCCACAGGGAGAGGGAGAAAACCAACCTTACGAATACTTTTTCGTCCGTCGCGTCGGTGCCGTGTTTGCCGGGTCGTTCGGCCAGACGTGTTTGGGATAACGCCCTTTCATCTCCTTTTGCACCTCACGATACGCCCCTTTCCAGAAGGCCCCCAAATCACGCGTGATTTGCAGCGGCCTTTGGGCAGGGGAAAGCAACTTCAGCACCAGCGGCACGCGCCCCTGGGCGATCGTCGGATTAGTGGCCTCACCAAACATCTCCTGCATTCTCACCGCCAGCGCGGGCGGGTTATCTTCATGATAACGAATGGCGATCCGGCTTCCCGTCGGCACAGTGTAATGCGCAGGCAATTCACTATCCAGACGTTGCTGCATTCCCCAATCAAGTAATCCGCGTAGTGCCTGATAAATGTCGAGTGATTTCAGGCCGCGTAGTGAATGTACGCCGGTCATATGTGGCAGCAGCCACGTTTCCAGCGTCGCCAACAAACTTTCATCATCAACCGCTGGCCAGTCATATTCCGGCAACCACTTTGCGGCGCATAACAAACGCAAGCGTAGCTGTTCCGCTTCCGCCGTCCAGTTGAGCACGCTTAAACCTTTATCACGGATGCCATTAAGCATCGCCTGATGCAACTCGTCTTCTGACGGTTTCGCCAGCGGCTGCACTTTCACCGTCAACTGACCGATTTGTAGCCGACGCCAGGCTTTCAGCGTACCTTGCGCGTCATCCCATTCCACGGTGTCAGATTGCTGCACCAGCTGCGGACAGCGTTGTACTAATTCATCAATATCGACCGGTAGCGCCAGTAAAATCCGCGCATCCGGCGAGGCGCTGCCCTGCAATAATAACGGTGCGATCAACCATTCGTGGCGGCTTAGCGCGTCGTCGGCATCGAGCATCGCTCCCATGCCGTTTGCCAGTTGATAGCGTCCATCTTGCCCACGGCGATGAGCAATGCGATCGGCAAACGCCCCGGCAAGTAGCGGCGCGATAAGCGAACTGTCTGCCTCACCGCCGCGTACGTTTAAGCGTTTTAACAGTTGCTGACTACGTTGCTGCCAGGCTGGTTGATTGCGCGAAAACGCCACGCCCAGGTCACTATTGCCCATCCGTGGCGGCTCTTCGAGAATGGCGGCAATTTTTGCCGCGGTAGCAGCTTCGTCATCGCTCTTTGCGTTAACCAGCATTGCCGCTAAACGCGGATCGTTACCCAGCGCTGCCATTTTTTGCCCTTGCGCACTAAGCCGTTCACCCTCCAGCGCCCCCAGCATTTGTAACAGGCGTTTCGCGGCCAGTAGATTCACCGTTGGCGGTTGATCCAGCCAGCTCATCTGCGCCGGATCGCTGCATCCCCATTGCAGTAATTCCATCAGCAAACCGGAAAGATCGCTTTGTAAGATCTCCGGCTCACTTTGCGCCGCGGCGCGTTCTGCTTGTTCTTTGGCGATTAAATGCAGGCTGATACCCGGCTCCAGACGCCCGGCGCGCCCGGCACGCTGCGTCATGGATGCCTGACTAACGCGTTGAGTAATCAACCGCGTAAGCCCCGTGCGCGGATCAAAGCGCGCCACACGCTCCTGGGCACAATCCACCACCAGACGAATACCTTCGATGGTTAAACTGGTTTCAGCAATATTGGTCGCCAGCACCACTTTGCGCATCCCTTGCGGTGCCGGGAGGATCGCTTTTCGCTGATCGTTCAGTGACAACGCGCCATACAGCGGGCAGAGCACCACATCACTGCCGATGCGCGAAGCCAGTTGTTCCTGCACGCGCTGAATTTCTCCGACGCCAGGTAAAAATAACAGTAATGATCCACTTTCCTGACGCACCATTTCGGCGGTGGCTACCGCAACGGCTTCGTCAAAACGCTGATGCGCGGGCAGCGGTAAATAACGGCGTTCAACCGGAAACGAGCGCCCTTCTGAGATGACGACGGGCGCTTCCGGCAGCATTTGCTGCAAGCGGTCATTGTCCAGCGTAGCCGACATAATCAGCAGTTTAAGGTCATCACGCAGACCTTGTTGCACATCGAGTAACAGCGCCAACGCCAAATCCGCCTGCAAACTGCGCTCATGAAACTCATCAAGGATCACCAATCCAACACCGCTCAGTTCCGGGTCACGCTGGATCATCCGCGTCAGCACGCCTTCGGTAACCACTTCCAGGCGGGTATTCGGCCCGACGCAGTTTTGCGCACGCATCCGGTAGCCAACGGTATCGCCTGGCTTTTCGTTAAGCAGCTCCGCCAGCCGTTGCGCGACGTTACGCGCCGCCAGACGACGCGGCTCCAGCAGGATAATTTTCCCGTTAATGCCGGGATGCGCCAGCAGTTGCAGCGGCAGCCAGGTTGATTTCCCGGCCCCGGTCGGCGCACTTAATAATACCTGCGGCGCACAATCGAGAGCGGTAAGTAATTCAGGTAAGACGGCAGCAACGGGCAACGACGACACAAAACGCTCCAGAGGGTTAACATTCTTCGCGCCACATTGTAGCATCGCGGTAATTCATAACCGAGTGCCTCACATGTCTGAACCGCAACGTCTGTTCTTTGCTATCGACTTACCTGCAGAAACCCGCGAACAGATTATCCATTGGCGCGCCACACACTTCCCACCTGAGGCGGGACGTCCGGTCGCCGCCGATAATTTGCATCTGACTCTGGCATTTTTAGGCGAAGTGAGCGCAGAGAAAGAGAAGGCGCTTTCTCTTTTAGCCGGACGGATTCGTCAACCAGGTTTCACACTCACGCTTGATGACGCCGGACAATGGCTGCGTTCGCGTGTGGTGTGGTTAGGGATGCGTCAGCCTCCACGCGGCTTAATCCAGCTGGCGAATATGCTCCGTTCACAGGCTGCCCGCAGCGGTTGTTTTCAAAGCAATCGTCCGTTTCATCCACATATTACCTTATTGCGCGACGCCAGCGAGGCGGTGACATTCCCGCCGCCGGGTTTTAACTGGTCTTATGCGGTGACGGAGTTCACCCTTTACGCCTCCTCGTTTGCCCGTGGACGCACACGCTACACGCCGCTAAAACGCTGGGCGCTAACGCAATAACAAGGATTGTCGCAATGGAATTTTCTCCCCCTCTACAGCGCGCGACGCTAATTCAGCGTTACAAACGTTTTTTAGCCGATGTGATCACACCCGATGGTCGCGAATTAACGCTACACTGCCCGAATACGGGTGCGATGACCGGTTGTGCAACGCCTGGCGATACCGTCTGGTATTCGACTTCAGACAACACCAAACGGAAATACCCACACACCTGGGAATTAACTCAAAGCCAGAGCGGCGCATTTATTTGCGTCAATACGCTTTGGGCTAACAGGTTGACGAAAGAGGCTATCCTTAATGAATCAATTTCAGAACTGTCAGGCTATAGCTCGCTGAAAAGCGAAGTAAAATACGGCTCCGAACGCAGCCGTATTGACTTTATGTTGCAGGCGGATTCGCGTCCAGACTGCTATATTGAAGTGAAATCGGTTACGTTAGCGGAGAACGAACAGGGATATTTTCCCGATGCGGTCACTGAACGAGGTCAGAAACACCTTCGGGAGTTGATGAGCGTAGCGGCTGAAGGCCAGCGTGCGGTTATCTTTTTCGCCGTGCTGCATTCAGCCATTACACGGTTTTCACCCGCGCGCCACATCGATGAGAAATACGCGCAACTATTGTCAGAAGCTCAACAGAGGGGGGTAGAAATTCTGGCTTACAAAGCGGAAATTTCTGCTGAAGGCATGGCTCTTAAAAAATCACTGCCGGTTACATTGTAGTAAAGTAAGTAACTGGTTAATTTACATTCTGGTCGCGTGCGCGAATACGCTTTTCCTCACACAGTTGTCAAGTGTTACGTTTAGATAATTGCTATCCGGAAAAGCATCTGCTATTTATAGCGGCCTCATTTTTCCCCCGAACATGGGGATCGATAGTGCGTGTTAAGGAGAAGCAACATGCAAGAAGGGCAAAACCGTAAAACATCGTCCCTGAGTATTCTCGCCATCGCTGGGGTGGAACCATATCAGGAGAAGCCGGGCGAAGAGTATATGAATGAAGCCCAGCTGGCGCACTTCCGTCGTATTCTGGAAGCATGGCGTAATCAACTCAGGGATGAAGTCGATCGCACCGTTACACATATGCAGGATGAAGCAGCCAACTTCCCGGACCCGGTAGACCGTGCAGCCCAGGAAGAAGAGTTCAGCCTCGAACTGCGTAACCGCGATCGCGAGCGTAAGCTGATCAAAAAGATCGAGAAGACGCTGAAAAAAGTGGAAGACGAAGATTTCGGCTACTGCGAATCCTGCGGTGTTGAAATTGGTATTCGCCGTCTGGAAGCGCGCCCGACAGCCGATCTGTGCATCGACTGCAAAACGCTGGCTGAAATTCGCGAAAAACAGATGGCTGGCTAATTACAGCCGTTCCATCATGTTTACCACAGGCGGGAAATGCTCCCGCCTTATTTTTTGTTCAAAGAGATGACAGACACACAGTATATTGGCCGCTTCGCCCCCTCTCCTTCCGGCGAGCTTCATTTTGGCTCTCTGATCGCCGCGCTCGGCAGCTATTTGCAGGGTCGCGCCCGGCAAGGTCGCTGGCTGGTACGCATAGAAGATATCGACCCGCCTCGTGAAGTTCCCGGTGCCGCAGAAACTATCCTGCGCCAGCTGGAACATTACGGTCTGCACTGGGACGGCGATGTTCTCTGGCAATCGCAACGTCACGACGCCTATCGTGAAGCACTCGCCTGGTTACATGAACAAGGACTAAGTTATTACTGCACCTGTACGCGTGCGCGTATTCAAAGCATTGGCGGTATTTACGACGGTCATTGCCGGGTGTTGCATCATGGACCAGACAACGCCGCAGTGCGTATCCGCCAGCAGCATCCGGTCACGCAATTTACTGACCTGCTGCGAGGCATTATTCACGCCGACGAAAAACTGGCACGGGAAGATTTTATCATTCATCGCCGTGATGGGTTGTTCGCCTACAACCTGGCTGTTGTGGTTGATGATCATTTCCAGGGCGTTACAGAAATAGTGCGTGGGGCTGATCTGATTGAACCAACAGTAAGGCAAATCTCGCTGTACCAGCTTTTTGGCTGGAAAGTGCCAGATTACATTCATCTGCCGCTGGCGCTTAATCCACAAGGCGCTAAACTTTCCAAGCAGAATCATGCGCCTGCGTTGCCGAAAGGCGATCCACGCCCGGTACTAATCGCGGCACTTCAATTTCTGGGGCAGCAGGCAGAAGCACACTGGCAGGATTTCAGCGTCGAGCAAATCCTTCAGTCAGCCGTCAAAAACTGGATGCTGACCGCCGTGCCCGAGTCGGCAATTGTAAATTCAACATTCTCAAATGCGTCATGCTGAGCTATGATTAGCCGCTATTTTTTTGTCCTGAATGATGTTTGACACTACCGAGGTGTACTATTTTTACCCGAGTCGCTAATTTTTGCCGCAAGGTGCTAAGCCGCGAGGAAAGCGAGGCTGAACAGGCAGTCGCCCGTCCACAGGTGACGGTGATCCCGCGTGAGCAGCATGCTATTTCCCGCAAAGATATCAGTGAAAATGCCCTGAAGGTAATGTACAGGCTCAACAAAGCGGGATACGAAGCCTGGCTGGTTGGCGGCGGCGTGCGCGACCTGTTACTTGGCAAAAAGCCGAAAGATTTTGACGTAACCACTAACGCCACGCCTGAGCAGGTGCGCAAACTGTTCCGTAACTGCCGCCTGGTGGGTCGCCGTTTCCGTCTGGCTCATGTAATGTTTGGCCCGGAGATTATCGAAGTTGCGACCTTCCGTGGACACCACGAAGGTAACGTCAGCGACCGCACGACCTCCCAACGCGGGCAAAACGGCATGTTGCTGCGCGACAACATTTTCGGCTCCATCGAAGAAGACGCCCAGCGCCGCGATTTCACTATCAACAGCCTGTATTACAGCGTAGCGGATTTTACCGTCCGTGATTACGTTGGCGGTATGAAGGATCTGAAGGACGGCGTTATCCGTCTGATTGGTAACCCGGAAACGCGCTACCGTGAAGATCCGGTACGTATGCTGCGCGCGGTACGTTTTGCCGCCAAATTGGGTATGCGCATCAGCCCGGAAACCGCAGAACCGATCCCTCGCCTCGCTACCCTGCTGAACGATATCCCACCGGCACGCCTGTTTGAAGAATCGCTTAAACTGCTACAAGCGGGCTACGGTTACGAAACCTATAAGCTGTTGTGTGAATATCATCTGTTCCAGCCGCTGTTCCCGACCATTACCCGCTACTTCACGGAAAATGGCGACAGCCCGATGGAGCGGATCATTGAACAGGTGCTGAAGAATACCGATACGCGTATCCATAACGATATGCGCGTGAACCCGGCGTTCTTGTTTGCCGCCATGTTCTGGTACCCACTGCTGGAGACGGCACAGAAGATCGCCCAGGAAAGCGGCCTGACCTATCACGACGCTTTCGCGCTGGCGATGAACGACGTGCTGGACGAAGCCTGCCGTTCACTGGCAATCCCGAAACGTCTGACGACGTTAACCCGCGATATCTGGCAGTTGCAGTTGCGTATGTCCCGTCGTCAGGGTAAACGCGCATGGAAACTGCTGGAGCATCCTAAGTTCCGTGCGGCTTATGACCTGTTGGCCTTGCGAGCTGAAGTTGAACGTAATGCTGAACTGCAGCGTCTGGTGAAATGGTGGGGTGAGTTCCAGGTTTCCGCACCACCAGATCAAAAAGGGATGCTTAACGAGCTGGATGAAGAACCGTCACCGCGTCGTCGTACTCGTCGTCCACGCAAACGCGCACCGCGTCGTGAGGGTACCACATGACAGTGGCGTATATTGCCATAGGCAGCAATCTGGCCTCTCCGCTGGAGCAGGTCAATGCTGCCCTGAAAGCATTAGGCGATATCCCTGAAAGCCGCATTCTTGCCGTTTCTTCGTTTTACCGCACCCCACCGCTGGGGCCGCAAGATCAACCCGATTACCTCAACGCCGCCGTGGCGCTTGAAACTTCGCCCGCCCCGGAAGAGTTACTCAACCATACACAGCGCATAGAACTGCAACAGGGTCGTGTTCGTAAAGCTGAACGCTGGGGACCACGCACGCTGGATCTCGATATCATGCTGTTTGGTAATGAAGTGATAAATACCGAACGCCTGACCGTTCCGCACTACGATATGAAGAATCGTGGATTTATGCTGTGGCCGCTGTTTGAGATTGCACCGGAGCTGGCGTTTCCTGATGGGGAGACGTTGCGTGAAGTCTTACATACAAGAGCATTTGACAAATTAAGCAAATGGTAATTTATTTATATTACGAATATAAATATTTTCTGAAAATCATACATCCTCTCTTTCCTTAATAAAAATTTTAGTTTAAACATTTTTGCAGAAACATAATATAAATTCCCGCAGATAAATATCAATCCCATCGC
>NZ_JBQZXE010000007.1:0-66603 GCF_053555855.1 Shigella sp. SIG3 | reverse complement strand
AGACCCTTTGGCCCCGTTCTATTTATTAGTGAAATTACAATCTCACCGGATCGATATGCCAGATATGATCAGCGTACTCTTTGATAGTACGGTCAGAAGAGAAGTAGCCCATATTGGCAATGTTCAGCATCGCTTTTGCGGTCCACTCTTCCTGAAGCTCGTAGAGTTCGTCGACTTTATCCTGACAATCGACATAGCTGCGATAATCCGCCAGTACCTGGTAGTGATCGCCGAAGTTGATCAGCGAATCAACCAGATCGCGATAGCGACCCGGATCTTCCGGACTGAATACACCGCTGCCGATTTGCGTCAGCACCTGATGCAGCTCCTCATCTTTCTCGTAGTATTCACGCGGTTTGTAGCCCTGACGACGCAGTTCTTCCACTTCTTCCGCTGTGTTACCAAAAATAAAGATATTGTCAGCACCGACATGATCCAGCATCTCGACATTCGCACCGTCCAACGTACCGATAGTCAGCGCACCGTTAAGCGCAAACTTCATGTTACTGGTGCCGGAAGCTTCCGTCCCTGCCAGCGAAATCTGTTCAGACAGATCTGCCGCCGGAATGATCAACTGCGCCAGGCTAACGCTGTAGTTCGGGATGAACACGACTTTCAGCTTATCGCCAATCTGCGGATCGTTGTTGATCACTTTCGCTACGTCATTGATCAAATGAATAATGTGCTTCGCCATGTAATAGGCCGAAGCCGCCTTACCGCCAAAAATATTCACGCGCGGTACCCACTTCGCATCCGGGTCGGCCTTGATGCGGTTATAGCGGGTAATCACATGCAACACATTCATCAATTGACGTTTGTATTCGTGAATACGTTTGATTTGTACATCGAACAACGCCTTTGGATTCACCACCACATTCAGCTGCTGGGCGATATACTCTGCCAGACGCTTTTTGTTCTCCAGCTTCGCCTGATGCACAGCGTGATTAACCATTGGGAAATCACAGTGTTGTTGCAGCTCATTAAGCAGGCTAAGGTCGGTGCGCCAGTTACGGCCCAGGTGTTCGTCCAGCACGGCTGAAAGCGATGGGTTCGCTACCGCCAGCCAGCGACGCGGCGTCACACCGTTGGTGACGTTGGTGAAACGACCCGGGAAGATTTTCGCAAAGTCGGCAAACAACGATTGCACCATCAGATTAGAGTGCAGTTCCGATACACCGTTAACTTTGTGGCTCACAACAACCGCCAGCCAGGCCATACGCACACGACGACCGTTGGATTCATCAATGATCGACGCCCGTCCCAGCAGATCGGTATCGTTCGGATACTGTTCCTGCAAGGTTTTCAGGAAATAGTCGTTGATTTCAAAGATGATCTGCAGGTGACGCGGCAGAATTTTACCCAGCATATCAACCGGCCAGGTTTCCAGCGCCTCGCTCATCAGCGTGTGGTTAGTGTAGGAGAAGACCTGACAACACACCTCAAACGCGTCGTCCCAGCTAAATTGGTGCTCATCGATCAGCAGACGCATCATCTCAGGAATCGACAGTACCGGATGGGTATCATTGAGATGAATCGCGATTTTATCCGCCAGGTTATCGTAGGTTTTATGTAACTGATAATGGCGGCTTAAAATGTCCTGAATGGTCGAGGAAACCAGGAAGTATTCCTGACGCAGGCGCAGCTCACGCCCGGAGTAGGTGGAGTCATCCGGATACAGTACGCGAGATACGTTCTCGGAATGGTTTTTATCTTCCACTGCAGCGAAGTAGTCACCCTGGTTGAATTTACCGAGGTTAATTTCGCTACTGGCTTGCGCACTCCACAAACGCAGCGTGTTGGTCGCGTCGGTGTCGTAACCAGGGATTATCTGATCGTAAGCGACTCCCAGAATCTCTTCGGTTTCAATCCAGCGCGTTTTTTTACCTTCCTGCTGAATGCGACCACCAAAACGGACTTTATAGCGCGTGTTGTGGCGTTTGAATTCCCACGGGTTACCGTATTCCAGCCAGTAGTCTGGCGACTCTTTCTGGCTACCGTTAACGATGTTCTGCTTGAACATACCGTAGTCATAGCGAATGCCGTAACCGCGCCCCGGCAACCCTAACGTCGCCAGAGAATCAAGGAAGCAAGCCGCCAGACGTCCCAGGCCACCGTTACCGAGGCCTGGGTCATTTTCTTCATCAATCAGCTCTTCGAGATTTAACCCCATCGCTTCCAGTGCGCCCTGTACATCTTCGTAAATTCCTAGCGACAACATGGCGTTGGAGAGCGTACGGCCAATCAAAAACTCCATCGACAGGTAGTAAACCTGACGAGTTTCTTGCGACAACTGGGCACGGTTTGAACGTAACCAGCGCTCCACGAGACGATCGCGCACAGCAAATAACGTTGCGTTCAGCCATTCATGTTTATTGGCGACGACCGGGTCCTTTCCAATCGTAAACATCAGCTTGTAAGCGATAGAGTGCTTAAGAGCTTCTACGCTAAGCGTGGGCGATGAATATGTAAACGGAGCATTCATATAGGCGTTTCCTGAAAACTATTTCAAGCGATAGTAAAGCTCACGGTACGACTTCGCCGCGACCTGCCAGCTAAAATCCATTGCCATAGCCTGACGTTGCACAAACCGCCACAGTGAAGGACGGGACCACAGTACAAAAGCACGCCGAATAGCCCGTAACAGCGACCAGGCATTACTATCTTCAAAGACAAACCCACTGGCGACGCCATCTGCAAGGTTCTCAAGAGAACAGTCAGAAACCGTATCAGCAAGCCCACCGGTGCGCCGCACTAACGGCAGCGTACCGTACTTCAATCCATAAAGTTGCGTTAAGCCACACGGTTCAAAACGGCTGGGCACCAGAATGACGTCCGCGCCGCCCATAATGCGATGCGAAAATGCTTCGTGATAGCCAATCTGAACGCCCACCTGACCGGGGTATTCCGCTGCCGCCGCAAGGAAACCTTCCTGCAGCACCGGATCGCCCGCGCCGAGTAGCGCCAGCTGCCCGCCCTGCTCCAGAAGCCCCGGTAAGGCTTCCAGCACCAGGTCGAGACCTTTCTGGCTGGTCAGACGGCTCACCACTGCAAAAAGCGGCACTTTATCGTCAACCTTAAGCCCCATTGCGATTTGTAACTGGCTCTTATTTTCCGCTTTATCTTCCAACGTATCGCGGGTGTAACGCGAGGCCAACAGTAAGTCCGTCTCTGGACTCCAGATTTTCTCGTCCACGCCGTTCAGTACGCCTGAAAGACGCCCTTCACGGTGACGCTGTTGCAACAGACCTTCCATACCGTAGGCAAACTGCGGTTCGGTGATCTCGCGAGCGTAGGTTGGACTGACCGCCGTAATGTGATCGGCATAGTACAGACCGGCCTTCAGGAAAGAGATTTGTCCGTTGAATTCCAGCCCATGAATATTAAAGAATGACCATGGCAATTGGATGTCATTCATGTGATGTGCATAAAACATGCCTTGATAGGCCAGGTTGTGCACAGTAAACACCGACTTCGCAGGACGCCCGCGCGCCGCCAGATACGCAGGCGCAAGACCTGCATGCCAGTCGTGCGCATGCACCACATCAGGACGCCAGAATGGGTCAAGCCCGCTGGCCATTTCTGCCCCAACCCACCCCAGCAGCGCAAAACGCAATACGTTGTCGGTATAGGCAAATAAGTTGGTATCGTGATACGGGCTTCCCGGACGATCATAGAGATGCGGCGCGTCAATCAGGTATATGCCAACCCCGTTGTAATGACCGAACAACAGCGTGATATGCCCGGCGAAAGTATCACGACGGGATACTACCTGCGCATCGGTCACGCCACGGCGAATATCGGGAAATGCAGGCAACAGTACGCGAGCGTCAACGCCGTCTGCGATTTGTGCTGCGGGTAATGCCCCAATAACATCAGCCAGACCGCCGGTTTTAAGCAGCGGGAACATCTCTGAACATACATGTAAAACCTGCATTATCGCTCCTGTTTATGCCCTAACTTCCGTAGCATTTCGCGCGTTACCAGCACGATGCCTTCTTCTGAACGATAGAAACGACGTGCATCTTCCTCTGCGTTTTCACCAATCACCATGCCTTCCGGGATAACACAAGCACGATCGATGACGCAGCGGCGCAGACGGCACGAGCGACCTACCCATACTTCCGGTAACAATACGGCGGAATCAATGTTGCAGAATGAATTCACGCGAACGCGCGAGAACAGAACGGACTGCACCACCACCGAACCGGAGATCACACAACCGCCGGATACCAGTGAGTTAAGGGTCATCCCGTGGCTACCGGAGCGATCCTGCACGAATTTCGCTGGCGGTAATGATTCATTGTAGGTGCGAATTGGCCAATTGCGATCGTACATATCCAGTTCCGGCACCACAGAGGCCAGATCGAGATTCGCTTTCCAGTAAGCTTCCAGCGTACCCACATCGCGCCAGTACGGCTCGGCATCCGGGTCGGATTGTACGCAAGAGAGCGGGAACGGGTGCGCATAGGCCAGACCGGCTTCGGTGATCTTGGGAATCAAATCTTTGCCAAAGTCGTGGCTGGAGTTCTCATCACGATCGTCTTCTTCCAGCAGTTCATACAGATAGTCGGCGTCAAAGACGTAGATACCCATACTCGCCAGAGATTTGCTCGGATCGTTCGGCATTGACGGTGGGTTAGCAGGTTTTTCAACGAATTCGATAATTTTATCGTTCTCATCAACCGCCATAACGCCAAATGCGGAGGCTTCTTCAATCGGTACTGGCATACAAGCAACGGTGCAACGTGCGCCTTTTTCGACGTGATCGATAAGCATACGCGAGTAGTCTTGCTTGTAGATATGGTCGCCCGCCAGGATCACCACGTATTCCGCTTTATAACGGCGGATAATGTCGAGGTTTTGGGTGACCGCATCTGCGGTGCCGCGATACCAGTTTTCCCCTTTCATTCTCTGCTGTGCTGGCAGCAGATCGACAAACTCGTTCATTTCTTCATTGAAGAATGACCAGCCGCGCTGAATGTGCTGCACCAGAGTGTGGGACTGGTACTGGGTGATCACGCCCATACGACGGATCCCAGAGTTGATGCAGTTAGACAGCGCAAAGTCAATAATGCGGAACTTACCGCCGAAGTGTACGGCCGGTTTTGCTCGCTTATTGGTTAAATCCTTCAGGCGGGTACCACGTCCTCCCGCCAGTATCAGGGCAACAGATTTCAATGGCAGCTGGCGCGCCAACATTAAGTGATCGTTCTTCTCTAAACTAACCATGACTAACTCCTTTTTTATCATCTCTGGAACACACACAATCCGTGTGCAGGTCCCTGCCAGACAACCGTAATCACTGGGTTATCCTCTCCAGCGAATGGGGGAATGGCGTGCCACTCCCCAGCAGGTAAAACAATCTCTGTTACCTCAAGCGTGGCGTTAATTGCGATCAAAAAGCGATCCGAGAGCAGAATTTGCAGCTGTTTCGGCCCGTTTTGCCACTCATCCGTGCTTAAAGGTTGAGCATATCGATTTAGCCAACGGACATTGCCGTCACCTTCTTCCCACCAGCGATTCTCCACCAAAGCGGGAATGCGCTTGCGCAGATGGATTAACGCGGCGGTAAATGCGGTTAAACCACTGCTTGCCTGCGACCAGTCCAACCAGTTTAATTGGTTATCCTGACAGTAGGCATTGTTATTGCCATGCTGGCTGTGACCATGTTCGTCACCGGCCAGTAACATCGGCGTGCCCTGGGAGAGCAACAACGTTGTTAACAGGGCATGAATGCTGTCGCGCCGCCGTTCAACCAAGTCAAGAGTACCGCCTAACCCTTCTTTACCATGATTGTTACTGTAATTGTTGTTGGTCCCGTCGCGATTTTCTTCTCCGTTTGCTTCATTGTGTTTATGGTTGAAGCAAACGCAGTCGCGAAGCGTAAAACCGTCATGCGCGGTGACGAGATTAATCGCGGCACTCGGCAGACGACCATTACGTTTAAAAACATCGCTGGAGGCAGCAAAACGCCCGGCAAACGCCCCCAGAGGCAAATCATAATGTAGCCAGAAACGACGGGCAGCATCGCGGAAATGATCGTTCCACTCGGCAAACAGCGGCGGGAAATTTCCCACCTGATAACCACTAGGAGCGATATCCCACGGTTCAGCAATTAACTTCACCTGCGAGAGCACCGGGCAGTTCTGGATAGCGGTAAACAACGGCGCATCCTGACGGAACTCTGGCGTACGGCCCATGACTGCCGCCAGATCAAAGCGGAAACCATCGACGTGGCAGGTTTCTACCCAATAACGCAGGCAGGCGCTGGCATAATCCACCACCGCCGGATGACTCAAATTGAGCGTGTTGCCGCAACCGGTCCAGTTGTGATAATCGCCGTCTTCTCTTATCCAATAATAGCTACGGTTATCGATCCCACGCAGCGAGAATAACGGGCCGTCGAGGTCCAGTTCCGCACTATGGTTGAGCACGATATCAAGAATGACTTCGATACCCGCTTTATGCAGTGCTTTGATTGCATCGCGAAACTCATCCAGCGCCGTTTCTGGCGAGCAGGCATACGCCGGATGCAGCGCAAACATCGCCACCGGGTTGTAACCCCAGTAGTTACTTAGCCCCATGCGTTGCAGACGTGGTTCACTGGCAAACTGCGCCACTGGCAGCAGTTCCAGCGCGGTAATGCCCAATTGTTTCAAATAGTTGATCATCACCGGATGCCCGAGGGCTTTATAAGTGCCACGGATCTCGACCGGGATCTCCGGGTGCAAGTACGTTAATCCTTTGACATGGGCTTCATAAATGATGGTGCTGCCCCACGGCGTGCGCGGCGGGGCGTCATCTTCCCAGTCATAGTGATCAACCACCACTACGCATTTCGGCGCAATGGCGGCGTTGTCGCGATAGTCAGGTTCATTATGACCGGCGTGCAGCAGCGGGTTATCTTTAAACTCCCCGTCAATTTGCCGCGCGCAAGGATCAATCAACAACTTCGCCGGGTTAAAGCGATGCCCCTCGGCGGGTTGCCAGGGGCCATGAACGCGATAACCATAACGCAAACCCGGGCGCGCATCCGGCAGATAACCGTGCCAAATGTCGCCACTGTTCCCTGGCAAGTCATAGCGATGTTCCTGGCCATTGGCGTCAAAGACACACAGTTCTACCCGCTCGGCATGAGCGGAGAAAAGTGTGAAGTTGACGCCCTGACCGTCGTAATGCGCGCCGAGGGGAGCGGGTTTGCCAATGGCGAGTTGTGTCATTCTGCCTCCCGAACCAGCCAGATAGTGGCCAGCGGTGGTAGCGTCAGGCTTAGTGAATGCTGACGACCGTGGCTGGCAATCTCATCGCTGTGTACCGTGCCGCCATTGCCTGCATTACTGCCGTGATAGTGTATGGAATCGGTATTGAGGATTTCACGCCATTTGCCTGGCTGATTAATGCCGAAGCGATAATCATGCCGCGGCACCGGCGTAAAGTTACTGGCAACGATAATTTCGTTACCCTCTTTATCGCGACGCACAAAGATCAGCACCGAGCGTTCTTTGTCATCCACCACCAGCCATTCAAAGCCGTACGGGTCAAAATCCAGTTCATGCATTGCTTTATGGTGGCGGTAGGTGAGGTTCAGATCGCGCACCAGACGCTGGACACCGTGGTGCCAGTTATCGCCGCCTTCCAACAGATGCCAGTCGAGGCTGGCGTCATGGTTCCACTCGCGGCCCTGGGCAAATTCGTTCCCCATGAACAGCAGTTTCTTGCCCGGAAATGCCCACATCCAGCCATAGTAAGCGCGCAGGTTAGCGAATTTCTGCCATGCGTCGCCCGGCATGCGGTCGAGAATCGATTTTTTACCGTGGACCACTTCATCATGCGACAACGGCAGGACGAAGTTTTCAGTGTAGTTGTAGAGCATCCCGAAGGTCAGTTTATCGTGATGATACTGACGATAAATCGGGTCGAGCTTCATGTAGTCCAGGGTGTCATGCATCCAGCCGAGGTTCCACTTGTACCAGAAGCCCAGACCGCCCATATCCTGCGGACGAGAAACGCCAGGGAAATCGGTAGACTCCTCAGCCATTGTCACCGCACCGGAAACCTGCTCACCAAGAATACGGTTGGTATTACGCAAGAATTCAATCGCTTCAAGATTCTCGCGCCCGCCAAATTCGTTCGGGATCCACTCCCCCTCTTTACGGCTGTAGTCACGATAAATCATCGACGCCACCGCATCGACGCGCAGCGCATCAATACCAAAACGTTCAATCCAGTAAAGCGCGTTACCGACGAGGAAGTTACTGACTTCACGGCGACCATAGTTGTAGATCAGCGTGTTCCAGTCCTGATGATAGCCTTCACGCGGATCGCTGTGTTCATACAAGTTCGTGCCATCAAATTCGGCAAGCGCAAAGTCATCAGTCGGGAAGTGGCCTGGCACCCAGTCGAGAATCACGTTCAGACCAGCTGCGTGTGAGGCATCAATGAAATAACGGAAGTCGTCGCGAGTACCAAAACGGCGGGTTGGTGCATACAGGCCGGTTGGCTGATAACCCCAACTGCCATCGAAGGGATGCTCGTTAATGGGCAGTAGTTCGAGGTGGGTAAAGCCCATCCATTTAGCATAAGGCACCAGTTGATCGGCCAGCTCGCGGTAGCTCAACCAGAAATTGTTGTCGGTGTGGCGACGCCAGGAACCCAGGTGAACTTCATAAATAGAGATTGGCGCATCAAACTGATTCGCTTTTTTGCGCTCTTCAGTCTGTACAACCTTTTCCGGCAGCCCGCAAATAAGAGACGCGGTTTCCGGGCGCATTTGCGCTTCGAAGGCATAAGGGTCGGACTTCAGACGCAAGTTGCCATTGGCATCAATCATCTCGTATTTATAGAGCTGACCGTTATGCGCCCCAGGGATAAACAGTTCCCAGATGCCGCTCTCTTTACGCAGGCGCATCGGGTGACGGCGACCGTCCCAGTAGTTGAATTGCCCAACCACCGAGACCCGACGGGCGTTTGGAGCCCAGACAGAGAAACGCGTACCTGTGACGCCATCCATAGTATCTGCATGCGCGCCTAAGGTTTCATACGGGCGCAGGTGAGTACCTTCAGATAATAGCCAGGCATCCATTTCCTGGATTAGCGGACCAAAACGGTAAGGATCATCAATCAGGTTTTGCTGACCATGCCAGACAACAGCCAACTGATAGCGGAAAAAATTCTTACGTCGCGGAATGACGCCGCTAAAGAATCCCCGTGAGTCGAGACACTCCAGTTTTGCGAGTTTGCGCCCGGTTTTCGGTTCAATCACCCACACATCGGTAGCGTCGGGTAAAAGGGCACGGACTTCCAGTCCCGCGGTGGTTTTATGCATTCCCAGTACGGAAAAAGGATCCGCAAAATGGCCTGCAATTAGCGCGTTAATCACGTCTCTATCGATACGATCGGACATGCTTGTCTTCCTGTTTTATTGTGTCACCCCATCCAATTGGATTTTTGACTTCTGGTTGTGACATTTTTTTGACCTGAACGGCGCAGCACTCTGTGCATCCTCTCTGCGTCGTCCTCACTTCAGGTAAGGCTGTGAATACTCATGTATTCAGCCACCCTTAAAGAATAGCCAATGCTCTATTTAACTCCCGGTAAATCATGAAACATCTGCGCTTACTCCTGTATTACGCACTAACAGGGGCGGCATCGCGCCCCAGATTTAATGAATAAAGATTACGCCAGTTGACGAAGCATCCGACGCAGCGGCTCCGCGGCCCCCCACAGCAGCTGGTCGCCCACGGTAAAGGCTGACAGGAACTCTGGTCCCATATTCAGCTTACGCAGGCGGCCTACCGGCGTGGTCAGCGTGCCGGTAACGGCAGCTGGGGTTAGCTCACGCATAGTGATTTCCCGATCGTTCGGAACGACTTTCGCCCACGGATTGTGCGCAGCCAGCAGTTCTTCGACGGTCGGAATAGACACATCTTTTTTCAATTTAATAGTGAATGCCTGGCTGTGGCAGCGCAATGCCCCGACACGCACACATAAACCATCTACCGGAATTACGGAAGATGTGTTGAGGATCTTGTTGGTTTCCGCCTGCCCTTTCCACTCTTCGCGGCTCTGACCGTTATCGAGCTGTTTGTCGATCCACGGAATCAGGCTACCCGCCAGCGGCACGCCAAAGTTATCCACCGGCAGCTCACCGCTACGGGTTAAGGTTGTAACTTTGCGTTCGATATCGAGAATAGCAGAGGACGGGGTCGCGAGTTCATCTGCCACATGGCCATACAGATGGCCCATCTGGGTTAATAACTCACGCATATGTCGCGCACCACCGCCGGAAGCGGCCTGGTAGGTTGCAACGGACACCCAATCAACAAGATCATTGGCGAATAAACCACCCAACGACATCAACATCAGGCTTACGGTACAGTTACCGCCAACAAAAGTCCTGATGCCATTATTTAATCCGTCGGTAATGACGTCCTGATTGACGGGGTCAAGAATGATGATGGCGTCATCTTTCATGCGCAGAGACGATGCTGCGTCAATCCAGTAACCTTGCCATCCGCTTTCACGAAGCTTTGGATAGATTTCGTTGGTATAATCGCCGCCCTGACAGGTCACAATGATATCGAGGGCCTTTAGCGCCTCCAGATCAAAGGCATCCTGAAGTGTGCCAGTGGTTCCGCCAAAAGACGGCGCAGCCTGGCCAAGCTGAGAAGTAGAAAAGAAGACAGGGCGAATGGCGTCGAAGTCGCGCTCTTCAACCATGCGTTGCATGAGAACGGAGCCGACCATACCGCGCCAGCCGATAAAACCAACATTTTTCATAAGCGTTTTTTCCTGCAAAGATGTGTGCTGTATAAATGTGCCGGTCTCCTCTTGGCACATCTTTCACCATACAAAAAGCAGCCAAAGTCGCAAGTGAAATTAATCAATGATAGCGAAGCCATCAGTAATGCGACTTATCCTGCTTTGTTAGCACGCAGAAAGTCCGCGGCAATTATCAGGGAATTTGAGTTATGAATGAAATCATTTCTGCAGCAGTTTTATTGATCCTGATTATGGATCCGCTCGGAAACCTGCCTATTTTCATGTCCGTACTGAAACATACTGAACCGAAAAGACGGCGGGCAATCATGGTGCGAGAGTTGCTTATTGCTCTCCTGGTGATGCTGGTGTTCCTGTTTGCGGGTGAGAAAATTCTGGCATTTCTCAGCCTGCGAGCAGAAACCGTCTCCATTTCTGGCGGCATCATTCTGTTTCTAATCGCCATTAAGATGATTTTCCCCAGCGCTTCAGGAAATAGCAGCGGGCTTCCGGCAGGTGAAGAGCCATTTATCGTGCCGTTGGCAATTCCGTTAGTCGCCGGGCCGACTATTCTCGCCACGCTGATGTTGTTGTCTCATCAGTACCCGAATCAGATGGGACATCTGGTGATTGCTCTGCTGCTGGCCTGGGGCGGCACCTTTGTCATCCTGCTACAGTCTTCGCTATTTTTACGTCTGCTGGGCGAGAAAGGGGTGAACGCACTTGAACGCCTGATGGGATTGATTCTGGTGATGATGGCAACTCAGATGTTCCTCGACGGCATTCGAATGTGGATGAAGGGGTAACGAGGAGAGTTTTTCGAAAAGAGCCCGGTAGCGTCACAACTACCGGGCGAACAAACTTAATTCAACAGCTGGAACGCAATCATCCCAACGATGGCACCAACAGTGCCGAGGATGGTTTCCATCATGGTCCAGGTTTTCAGCGTTTCGGCTTCGGTCGCGCCGGTAAATTTACCGAACAACCAGAAACCAGCGTCGTTAACGTGGCTGACAACAATCGAACCACCAGCGATACAAATCGACAGTGCCGCCATTTGCGCACCAGAGTAGTTCAGTTGTTCAATGACTGGCATCACCAGTCCCACCGCCGTTAAACAGGCTACGGTGGCAGACCCCTGAATGATGCGCACTGCAGCAGCCAGCACGAAGCAGGTGATAGCAATCGGCAGGCCCATGCCGGTTAACGCTTCGCCCAGTGCCGGACCTACGCCAGAGTCAACCAGCACCTGTTTGAACACGCCGCCTGCACCAATCACCAGTAGAATGATCCCCGCCGGTTGCAGCGCGTGACCGCAAATGTCCATCACTTTGTCTTTTGGCATGCCCTGACGCATTGCCAGGCCATAAATCGCTACCAGACAAGCAACCAGAATCGCGGTAAACGGATGACCAATAAACTCGAACCATTCGTAAGCGGTAGAGCCTTCTGGCACAAAACGCGCGGCAATGGTTTTCAGCCCCACCAGCACCAGCGGCAACAGGATCAGCGACAGGCTGAATCCGAAAGATGGCATTTTACCTTCGCCGAGATGCGGTTCGCTGATGTCGTCAGGAATATGCAGCTCAACGTAACGGCTGATGAAGTTACCCCACAGCGGCCCGGCAATAATCATTCCCGGAATTGCCGCACACAGGCCAATCAGGATCATCCAGCCAAAGTCGGCATTCATCTGCGATGCCAGCAGCATTGGCGCTGGCCCAGGCACCAGGAACGCTGCCGCGGCCGCCACGCCTGCGAATAATGGGATTACCAGCTTCACCAGGTTCGTACCGGTGTGGCGCGCCATTGAGAAAGCAACGCTAATCAGCAGAACAATCGCCACTTCAAAGAACAGCGGTAGCGCACAGACCAGCCCCGCAAGGCCGATGGCATAATGCGCGCGGCTGTGACCGAAGGATTTGAGCATTTTGACGGCAATCTGATCGACTGCGCCGGTTTCATATAAGATCTTGCCAAACATAGCTCCCAGGGCGACAACCACCGCCAGGAAGCCGAGGGTGCCTCCCATCCCTTTTTCCATCGTCGCTGCGATTTTATCGAGCGGCATACCGGAAAAAAGGCCAGCCCCCATGGACACCACCATCAAAGCCAGGAAAGCGTGCATACGCGCCTTCATGACTAAAAACAGCAGCAGTAAAACAGACCCTACTGCTGTTAAAACAAGCGTTAATGTAGTCACTACTTATTTGCCTTTTTTAATAACCTCAATGGTGCTTGCCACAACACCTTCCAGCGGTTGATCGATATCCACCACCAGTACATCGGTTTCGTCCGCACCCGGCTCCTGCAGCGTTTCAAACTGCGTCACCAACATTTGGGTTTTAAAGAAATGGCCTTTGCGCGCTTTCAGGCGACTTTCAATCACATCAAAATCGCCTTTCAGGTAGATGAAAGAGAGATTCGGATTACCTTCACGCAGCAAGTCGCGATAGTGCTTTTTCAGTGCAGAACAGGCGATCAGCGACACTTTATTGGTGCGCTGCATAGCAAACGCGGAGTCGTTCAGCGCCTGCAACCAGGGTTTGCGATCGTCGTCATTCAGCGGTTCGCCAGACGCCATTTTTTCGATATTGCGCCGTGGATGGAGGAAATCGCCATCAAGAAACGCGGCATGAAGTTGATGCGCCACTTCACTGGCGACCGCAGATTTGCCGCTGCCCGATACGCCCATCAAGACGTAAATGTGGTGATCATGGTTAGTCGTGCTCAAAGTGGTGCCCCCACAATACAAGAATTAAAAATATTACGGGTAACTGTTATCGGTAACATTGTCCAGCCGGACAATATCAGAAGCAATATCCATCCGTGCCTTAAGTGTATAAGTGTGAGCTACTTCAAATTTGTGGGCTTAAATAGATCCGCCCGGTGACAAGGTGAAACCTAAATCTAACATTTTCGGTGTCACAGATTCGCCACGAATACGCGCCAGCAGGCGTTCAGCGCCAATACTGCCCATCCGCTCACGCGGCGTCAGCACGCTCGCAAGTCGTGGCTCCATCACCTGACCAATGTCATGACCGTGGAAACCGGCAATCGCCATATCGTCAGGAACTTTTAACCCCAGACGCTGACATTCAAACGCCGCGCCGACCGCCAGATCATCATTAGTACAGAACACGCCATCCAGCTGCGGATATTCCCGCCGCGCCTGGCGAATCAGTTCAATACCGGAAGAGTAAGAAGAAGATTGCTCAACCATCACGCTATATGGCACCAGGCCTGCATCCAGCATCGCCTGTTCGTATCCCTTCTGTTTGATGATAGTACGTTCGTCGAGACGTGCGCCGAGATAGGCAATGTGGCGATGCCCACGAGCAATAATGGCGGTAGTCATCTGGCGTGCCGCTTCAAAGTTATCAAAACCGACGGCGATATCGAGGCACGGCGACTGGCTGTCCATCAACTCCACCACCGGGATCCCCGCCACTTCAATCATCTTTAAGGTGCGCGGCGTGTGGGTACGTTCGGTGAGGATCAGGCCGTCGATATTCCAGGAGAGCATGGATTCGAGACGTTCTTGCTCCATTTCCGGTTTATAACCGTAGTGCGCCAGCATGGTCTGATAACCGTGCGCGTCGGTGACGCTTTCGATTCCGCGTAATACTTCCGCGAAAACCTGGTTGGTGAGAGAAGGTAACAGGACGCCAATCGCCCGGCTGGTAGCGTTAGAGAGGATATCGGGCGCACGATTGGGAATATAGCCCAGTTCATCAAGAGCGGCGGCAATCTTGCCGCGTAGAGCGACGGAAACCTGCTCCGGGTTGCGTAAAAAACGGCTGACCGTCATTTTGGTCACGCCTACACGGTCAGCCACATCCTGAAGTACGGGTCTTTTCTTTTTCATCGTCCTGAAGGTACAAAAGAGATAGATTCTCTTAGTTTAACACGGACGCATCAGAACCTTCCCGGGGAAAACAGTGCTTGTTTACAATTATTAGATATACACTAAATCAATTGCATCGCATTGTGCTAACGACGCGGCAAAACCCCGGAAGCGTGCATCAGCACGCGACCGGAGCGAGCGAGGAAGCCTGCAAAAAGGCAGGCTTCAAAGATGCCGTTGAGTTTTAAACCGGCGGCAGATCGAACAGTAACACTTCGCTGTCGCTATCCGCATGGATGGAGATTGCCTGCTCATCCCAGATTGCCAGACCATCGCTGGTCGAGGCTTTCACGCCGTTAATGGTAACATTGCCTTTTACCACCTGGATCCAGACGCGGCGTTCAGCGGCAATCTGATGCACCGACTGCTCATCTTTCAGCAACGCCCAACGATACAGTTCCATATCCTGATGCACTTTCAGCGAACCATCTCGCGCATCCGGCGAGAGCACCAGCTGTTTGCCCTGCACGGCATCGAAGCGACGCTGTTCATAACGCGGCGTAATGCCATTTTCTTCAGGCATGATCCAGATCTGATACAGATGCAGACGCTCGGTGCTGCTTGGGTTGTACTCTGAGTGACGAATACCCGTACCCGCACTCATAATCTGGAACTCACCCGCCGGAACCTGCTCTTTATTGCCCATGCTGTCCTGATGCTCAACAGTACCTTCCAGCACGTAGGTCAAAATTTCCATATCTTTATGCGGGTGAGTGCCGAAGCCCTGCCCTGCTTCAATCACGTCGTCGTTAATCACGCGCAGCGCGGAGAAGCCCATAAAGTTCGGATCGTAATAGTTAGCAAAAGAGAAAGTATGCCAGGAGTCCAGCCAGCCATGATTTGCATGACCACGTTCATTTGCTTTGCGTAAGTAGATCATTTGTATTCGCCCCCTGAATGATTTCGATGGGCTTAGTGTGGACCCGATCTGCCTGGGATGATAGAGGGTGAAAATTGACCCCTCTGTTCAAAAAAATTGAACTATTCGAGGGGCCATCAAACTTAATTCGCGAGAGTCACTGTGGAGGGAGAGGCTTGCTCAAATCCGCGTTCAAGGATTTCCAGATTGGTAAGAACTTCAGATTCCTTGACGTAATTTGGCGCACCGTGGGTGATGGTTTGATACAACGCATCATAAACACGCCCGTAATCGCCCATCTCCGGCTTCATCTCTTCTCTGACCGTCACACCCTCGTCATTGACATACTCCAGCACACCGACCGAATCATCCGCTGCGAATCCCGGTTCGCCCGGCATAATATTAGCCTTCAGGCTGGTTTCCTGCTGGTCGATACCGTATTTAATAAACGAACCTTTCTTACCGTGAACGATAAATTTCGGATAATCGATTTTCACCAGATGGCTGGTTTTGACGATGGCTTTCAGGTCGCCATAAAACAGTTGCGCTTCAAAGGTGTCGTCAGGATTGGCTTTATTACGCAGGCTGCGGATGTCATAAGCGACGTGATCCGGGCGACCGAACAGAGAAATAATCTGGTCCATCGTATGCACACCAAGGCCATAGAACGCGCCATCCTGCGGCAGTCCAGGTTTGGTTTCTGCCACCGGGCGGTAATAGTCAAAATGGCTTTCCACTTCGACAATCTCTCCCAGCTTGCCGCTTTCAATCGCTTTTTTCGCCGTCAGGAAGCAGGAATCAAAGCGACGATTCTGATATGGCGTGACGGTCAGCCCTTTGCTTTTCGCCAGTGCAAACAGCTCTTTCGCCTGCGCAAGTGTCGGAGTGAACGTTTTTTCGACCAGCACATTTTTCCCGGCTTCCAGCGCGCGCTTCGCGTACTCGAAGTGGCTGTCCGCATGGGTGCAGACAACAACCAACTTAACATCGGGATCGTTTAGCACTTCGTCGAGATCGCTGGTGAAATGGATATGAGAGTAAATGGGAGCCTGTTCTTCCGGCTTCGCATGGCGACGAAAAATATGCGCGACATGCCAGCTATCCTTGCGGTTAAGTACATACGGCAGATGGTAACGGGTGGTGCTTTTGCCGAAGCCAATAAAGGCGCAGTTGATGACCATGATTTCGTCCTTTTTAAGGTGGTTATTTACACCTTAGCGCAAAGCGGACGTGGTTCCTACTGGAGTGCGCATAACGAACACAAGCACTCCCGTGGATAAATTGAGAACGAAAGATCAAAAAAAAAGCCAGCACCCGGCTGGCTAAGTAATACTGGAAGCAATGTGAGCAATGTCGTGCTTTCAGGTTCTCCGCGAGGGTCTTCCTGATCGCGAGACAATAATAATCATTCTCATTCGCACTTGTCCAACACTTTTTGCAAAAAAATGCATTTGACTCGCATTTGAAAGTCAATGATGTTGAAAGGGACATTTACCCCAAAGAGGACAAAGGAATGAGTGAGATAGTAATACGCCACGCAGAAACACGGGATTACGAGACCATCAGGCAGATTCACGCCCAGCCGGAGGTGTATTGCAACACACTACAGGTGCCTCATCCTTCCGATCATATGTGGCAGGAGCGACTCGCCGATCGTCCCGGCATCAAGCAACTCGTCGCCTGTATTGATGGAGACGTCGTGGGCCATCTCACCATTGACGTGCAACAGCGCCCACGCCGCAGTCATGTTGCCGATTTTGGTATCTGTGTCGACTCTCGTTGGAAGAACCGCGGCGTCGCCAGCGCCCTGATGCGAGAGATGATTGAAATGTGCGACAACTGGTTACGGGTAGATCGCATTGAACTAACCGTGTTTGTCGATAACGCGCCAGCAATTAAGGTCTATAAAAAATTCGGCTTTGAGATTGAAGGGACCGGTAAGAAGTACGCATTGCGTAATGGTGAATATGTCGATGCGTATTATATGGCGCGGGTGAAATAGAGAATTTGCAATCTAAGTTTGTCATTTAAGCCCTCACCTACCGGGAGGGCTTAAGATATTAATACCCCGCCGTTAAATCATCCACCGAGCGCGGGTCGGATGCGCCGTACAACTCACCGTCCGGCCCAACCATAATGCTTTGTGTGCTGCCCATCGCCTCTTTCAGCGCCACTTTCTGACCTTTTGCTTCCAGCAGCTTGAGCGTATCCGGGCTAAACCCTTTTTCGACACGCAGCTCGTCCGGCAACCACTGATGGTGGAAACGCGGCGCATTGGTCGCTTCGGCGACGTTCATGCCATAATCGATGCTATTCACCACCATTTGCAGCACCGTGGTGATAATCCGGCTACCGCCTGGGCTACCGGTAACCAGCCAGGTTTTACCGTCTTTCACCACAATGGTCGGCGACATCGACGACAGCGGGCGTTTGTTCGGCCCGACGGCGTTGGCATCACCGCCCACCAGCCCGTAAACGTTCGGTACGCCCGGTTTGGCGGAGAAATCATCCATCTGGTTATTAAGCAGAATACCGCTCTCGCCCGCGACAATACCCGTACCGAAGGTGGTGTTCAGCGTATAGGTCACCGCCACCGCGTTACCGTCTTTATCCACTACAGAGTAATGGGTAGTTTGATTACTCTCATAAGGCGCAAGCTTGCCAGGGCGAATCTCACTGGACGGCTTCGCTTTTTTGATATCAATTTGATCGGCAATGGATTTGGCATAGGCTTTATTGGTCAGTGCCTGCCACGGGACTTTGACAAAATCCGGGTCGCCAAGATATTCCGAGCGGTCGGCGTAGGCGTATTTCTCCGCTTCTGCCATGATTTGCATCGCATCGGCGCTGCCAAAGCCGTATTTCTTCATATCGAAGTTTTCCAGAATATTGAGGATTTGTACGATATGGATCCCGCCGGAGGATGGCGGTGGCATGGAGTAAACCTGATACCCGCGATAATCGCCGCTTATCGGAGTGCGTTCGACCGCTTTATAGGCCGCTAAATCTTCTTTAGTGATCAAGCCACCGTTTTTCTGCATCTCCTGGGCGATCTGTTCCGCAATCGTGCCTTTATAGAATTCGTCCGGGCCGTTTTCAGCAATCATCTCCAGGCTCTTTGCCAGGTTCGCCTGCACCAGCGTGCCGCCCTTTTTCAGCGGCTCGCCCTCTTTCCAGAAGATAGCTTTACTGTTTTCGTGATTCGGCAACACTTCGCTACCGTAGGTTTTGAGATCGTCAGCCAGCGCGTCGTTAACGATAAAACCATCGCGTGCCAGTTTAAACGCGGGCTGCACGACTTTGTTCAGCGGCATGGTGCCGTATTTATCCAGCGCCAGCGAGAAACCTGCTACCGTACCCGGTGTGCCGGAAGCCAGATGCGAAGTGAGTGATTTTTTGCTGTCCGGGTTGCCCTGATCATCGAGGAACATATCGCGGGTCGCTTTGGCGGGTGCCATTTCGCGGAAATCGATAGCCGTGGTATTGCCATTTTTCGAGCGGATTAACATAAAACCACCACCGCCCAGATTCCCTGCCTGCGGATGCGTTACCGCCAGCGCGTAGCCCACCGCCACGGCGGCATCAACGGCATTCCCGCCCTCCTTGAGGATATCCACCCCCACCTGAGTGGCAGTGGCGTCCACAGACGCTACCATTCCCTGTTTCGCGCGTACCGGATGGAAGACATCTTCCTCCACACCATACGAGACGGGCGGCGCTAAAACAACTTCCTGAGAGCAGAGCAGCAATGGCCACCCGGCGTAAAAACGTCGGTTTTATCATCGTTATTCTCCAGAGATTAAGGGGCAACCCCAGCTAAGCCTGGTATATAACTCTGAATTAATCATCGTTTTGTCGGGAAGCGAGTAAACTTAAAGGATATCTTCAGAGGAGGATACGCGATGAAACGACTTCTGATTCTTACGGCACTCCTGCCGTTTGTCGGCTTTGCACAGCCCATTAATACTCTGAACAACCCTAACCAGCCGGGGTATCAGATACCCAGCCAGCAGCGGATGCAAACCCAGATGCAGACTCAGCAAATCCAGCAAAAAGGGATGCTGAATCAGCAACTGAAAACGCAAACTCAGTTGCAACAGCAGCATTTAGAAAACCAGATAAACAATAATTCTCAGCGGGTGTTGCAGTCACAGCCGGGGGAGCGAAATCCCGCCCGGCAGCAAATGCTGCCCAACACCAACGGCGGGATGTTAAACAGCAACCGTAATCCGGATAGTTCGTTGAATCAGCAGCATATGCTGCCGGAGAGGAGAAACGGCGACATGCTGAATCAGCCCAGCACGCCGCAGCCTGACATTCCGTTGAAAACTATTGGGCCGTAAAGTTCGGACCAATCACGTCAATCGCATCGGTACAGATGCAATCCACGCCCCAGCGCAGCAACTCTGCCGCGCGCTGGGGTTTATTGACGGTATAAACCAGAATCCGTAATCCGGCGTCTTTCAACTGCATCACTCGCGCTTTATCGAGTAACTTATGATTGAGATGAATAGAGACGCAGCCCAGCCGCGCGGTCAGTTCGCGCCAGTCGTCGCGCCACTCATCAAGCAATAAACCACGCGGCAGTTCCGGTGCCGCCTGTTGTGCAGCTTCTAAAGCATCAATCTCAAACGATGACAGCAGCGGCGGCGTCATACCGGCCCACAGTTGGCGTGCCGCCAGCGCCACCATTTTGCCCGTTAATGGTCCAGTGCCAGTGGTGGGTTTGATTTCGATATTCGCCATCATCCCGTGTTCGCGACAGCGTTCCGCCACCTGCGAAAGCAACGGCAGCGGCTCACCTTTAAACGCTTTGCTGTACCAACTGCCCGCATCCACGCGCAGTAAATCCTGCCAGTTCAGTTCACCCGCGACGCCCCAGCCGTTGCTGGTGCGTTCGAGATTGTCGTCATGGAGCAGGAAGATCTCGCCATCTTTCGATAACTTCGCGTCAAATTCGATCATCTTATGACCGTATTTTGCCCCGACGTCGATTGCCGCCAGGGTGTTTTCCGGGGCCAGCTTACCGCCGCCACGATGAGCGACGATGCGGGGATAAGGCCAGTTACTCATACTCGTTGTCCTGTTTCACCATCAAAAAGATGCAGCTGATTTTCCGCCAGATGCAGCCACAGCGTGCTGCCTGCCGTCGGGCGCTCCTGATGCGCCAGTCGCACCACCAGCTTCTGCTTGCGAGCTTAGCGCAATATGTTCCGGGCGAATGCCGAGGGTCATTTTACGCCCGGCATACTGACGGTAGCCACCGTTTAGCGGTAGCACGATACCGCCGTCCAGTTCGAAATGCGTGCCTTCATTATTCATGCGGCCTGTCAGCAGGTTCATCGCCGGGCTGCCGATAAAACTCGCCACAAACAGGCTGGCGGGCTTTTCGTAGACTTCCACCGGCGTGCCAATCTGTTCGGCAACGCCGCCGTTCATCACCATTACTCGCTGGGCGAGCGTCATCGCCTCAACCTGATCGTGAGTAACGTAGAGTGAAGTCGTTTTCAGGCGACGGTGCAGCTGTTGCAGTTCAAGACGCATCTGTACGCGCAGCTTGGCATCGAGGTTAGAGAGTGGCTCATCAAACAAGAACACCGCCGGATCACGCACAATCGCGCGTCCCATCGCCACACGCTGGCGCTGACCGCCGGAAAGCTCGCGCGGGCGACGTTTGAGCAGACCGTCCAGCTCCAGAATGCGCGCCGCTTCTTTAACGCGCTCGGCTATTTGCTGCTTGCCCATGCCGCGAATTTTCAGCCCCCACGCCATGTTTTCTTCGACGCTCATATGCGGATAAAGCGCGTAATTCTGGAACACCATCGCAATCCCGCGATCTTTCGGCTCCATTTCGGTCACGCGCTGGTCGTTGATCCAGATATCGCCTTCGGTCACCCTCTCCAGCCCGGCAACCATACGCAGCAGCGTCGATTTCCCGCAGCCAGACGGCCCGACCATCACGATAAATTCGCCATCCGCCACATCAAGGGTCAGCGGTTTAATGACCTAGGTTTTGCCATCCCAGCTTTTGGTTACTGCCTGTAATTTCAGTCCTGCCATCTTATTTCTCACTATCGACCAGGCCGCGCACGAAGGCACGCTGCATCACTAAAACAATCACTACTGGTGGGATCAGGGTTAACAACATCGCCGCCATCACTGAGTTCCATTCCGTGGTGCCTTCGCCAGTGGCGATCATCCCTTTGATCCCTGCCACGGTGGTGCCGAGATCCACGTCGGTAATAATCAACAACGGCCACAAATACTGGTTCCAGCCGTAAATAAAGGTGATCACAAACAGCGCCGCCAGATTAGTTTTGGAGAGCGGAAAAACGATGTCGCAAAAGAAGCGCATTGGTGACGCACCGTCGATCCGCGCCGCTTCCACCAGTTCATCCGGCAGCGTCATAAAGAACTGGCGAAACAGAAACGTGGCGGTCGCCGAGGCCATCAGCGGCAGCGTTAAACCGGCGTAGCTGTCGAGCATCTTCAGGTTGGCGATGACTTCCACCGTCGGGAAGATACGTACTTCAACCGGCAGCATCAGGGTGATAAAAATCATCCAGAAGAAGAGGTTACGTAGCGGAAAACGAAACCAGACAATGGCAAATGCCGAGAGCATCGAGACAGTAATTTTGCCGAGCGTAATGCTGAACGCCATCACAAAGCTGTTAAGCAACATCCGCCAGAACGGCGCGCTATTTGTGCCTACCCCGTTCACCCAGATGTTGTGGATGTTTTCCAGCAGATGCGTGCCGGGGATGAGCGTCATCGGCGCGGCGTAGACGGCCTGTTTATCCAGCGTCGCCGCGACAAACGCCACGTACAGCGGGAAGAGGATCACCGCGATCCCGAGGATCAGCATGGTATGGCTGAATATCGTCAGCCACGGACGGTTCTCAATTATTGGTAACGCACCTTGCTTTCAACATAGCGGAACTGCACCACCGTCAGCACGATGACGAGGAACATCAACACCACCGACTGTGCGGCAGACGAAGCCAGATCCAGTCCGGTAAAACCTTCGCGGTAGATCTTATAAATCAGCGTCGTGGTGGCCTGAACCGGCCCGCCGGACGTGGCGGCGTCGATCACCGGGAAGGTGTCGAAGAAGGCATACACCAGGTTCACTACCAGCAGGAAGAAACTCACCGGGGCGATAAGCGGCAGCGCAATCTTAAAGAAGCGGCGAATCGGCCCTGCACCGTCGATGGCTGCGGCTTCGATCAACGAACGGGGAATGGATTGCAGCGCGGCATAGAAGAACAGAAAGTTGTAGCTGATTTGCTTCCACACCGAGGCAAACACCACCAGAAACATCGCCTGACCGCTATTTTGCGCGTGGTTCCAGTCGTAGCCGAACTCAGCGAGAAAATGGGTGATCAGCCCGCGACCGGGGTTAAACAGGAAGATCCACAATACGGCGGCAACGGCGGGAGCCACGGCATACGGCAGCAACATTAAGGTTTGGTAGAAACGACTGCCGCGCACGATGTACTCCACCAGCGCCGCAAAGAACAGCGATACCAGCAAACCGCTGACGGTGACAAAGGTGCTGAATTTTATCGTCGTCCAGAAGGAGTCGAGATAATAGCTGTCATGAAACAGCGTGACGAAGTTATCCAGACCGACAAACTGGCTGGAGAAACCAAACGGATCGACGCTTTGTAGCGAGTACCACAACGCTTCGCCCGCAGGCCAGATAAAAAAGATAACGGTGATGATGAGCTGCGGCGCGACCAGCAGATAAGGCAGCCAGCGCGAGCGGAACACCGGACGGGATGATGACATTACGGTTAATTCCTGAACTGTGCCGGATGCGCTTCGCTTATCCGGCCTACACGCGATGCCAGGTCAGATAAGCGAAACGCATCCGGCATTACACTGATTAAGACTTCGTCGATTTCTCAAAGCGGCGCAGTAACTGGTTCCCACGCTCAACTGCGGTATCCAGCGCCTGCTGTGGCGTCTTCTTACCGGTCCACACGCTCTCAAGCTCTTCATCCACAATCACGCGGATCTGCGGCATGTTGCCCAGACGAAGCCCTTTGGTGAACGGCAACGGCGGCTTGTTCAGCATCTGACGCGTCGCGGTATCCGCACCTGGGTTTTTCTCGTAAAAGCCCTGCTCACGGGTCAGGTCATACGCCGCTTTGGTAATTGGCAGATAACCGGTTTTCTGATGCCACTCAGCAGCGTTTTCTGGCTTCGCGAGGAAGTCGAGAAACTTCGCCACGCCGGTATACGTTTCTTTATCTTTGCCCTGCATCACCCACAGGCTGGCTCCGCCGATAATGGCGTTTTGTGGCGCATCTTTCGCATCGGCGTCGTAAGGCATCATACCTACGCCGTAGTTAAATTTGGCGTACTCGCGAATGTTGGCAAGAGAACCGGAAGAGGCGGTGGTCATCGCGCAATCACCGTTATAGAACTTCTCGGTGGATTCATCCTTACGACCGACGTAGCTGAAGTCGCCCTTCTTGTTCATCTCCTCGAGCATGGCGATGTGTTTCACCTGCTCCGGCTTGTTGAACTCCAGCACCGCGTCCGTGCCGTCAAAGCCGTTGTTTTTGCTGGCAAACGGCAGACCGTTCCAGGCGCTAAAGTTTTCCAGTTGGATCCAGCCCTGCCAGCCGCTGGCGTAGCCGCACTTAATACCGGAGGCTTTCAGTTTTGCGGAATAGTCCGCCAGATCCTGCCAGGTTTTCGGCGGCTGTTCCGGGTCTAACCCCGCTTTCTTGAAGGCGTCTTTGTTGTAATAGAGAACGGGAGTCGAGCTGTTGAACGGCTGGGAGAGTAAGTGGCCGGTTTTGCTGTCGGAGTAGTAACCGGAAACCGTCGGCACAAACTGCGACTCATCGAACTGAATCCCTGCCTCTTTAAACACGTCATACACCGGTTTAATGGCTTTCGACGCCATCATGGTGGCGGTGCCAACTTCATAAACCTGCAAAATAGCCGGAGCGTTGCCGGTACGAAATGCGGCAATCCCCGCGCTTAAATTCTGTTCGTAGTTGCCTTTATAGGTCGGTACAATTTTGTAATCCGGATTTTCGGCGTTAAAACGTTGGGCCAGAGAATCCACCTCTTTACCCAGTTCCCCTTCCATAGAATGCCAGAACGGAATGGTCGTCACTGCCTGTGCATTCCCCATTAACGCCAGTCCGAGCGCCAGTGCTGAAGCTGTATAATGTAACGGTTTCATCGTTTATCTCTCTTGTTGTACCGAATGCGCGAATTCACGCGTTTTATGCTCGCGGGGTAACATGACATGCTCGAATTACAGAAAAATAACTTTTTTGTTACATTTGTAAGATAGTAAGGTGTCAGAAAGATGACAAGGCGGTGACGGCGTGGGTGAGGGAAAATGGGAGATGGGGCACGGATAAGCGGAAAAATAGAAGGTCTGAATCAAACTCTACAGATTACTCATCGTTTCATGCCGGATGCGGCGTAAACGCCTTATCCGGCCTACAAGATCGTGCAAATTCAATATATTGCAACTCACCCAGTAGGCCTGATAAGCGCAGCGCATCAGGCAATTTTGCATTTGTCACCTGTCTCAAAGGAGTCTTTTGACTCCTTATCAATCAACGTGTTATTACCCGCCTAAATACGAACTTCTCACTGCTTCGTTCGCCAGCAGCGCGTCGCCGGTATCGGAGAGCACCACATGGCCGTTTTCCAGCACGTAGCCGCGATCCGCCAGCTTTAGCGCCTGGTTGGCGTTCTGCTCGACGAGGAAGATAGTCATCCCCTGCTCGCGCAGCTGCTCGATGGTGTCGAAAATTTGCTGGATAATAATCGGCGCAAGACCGAGCGATGGCTCATCAAGTAACAACAAACGCGGATTGCTCATCAGCGCGCGACCAATCGCCAGCATCTGCTGTTCACCGCCGGACATGGTGCCCGCCCGCTGAACACGGCGCTCATGCAGACGTGGAAACAGTTCATACACCCACTTTATGCGCTCCTGAAACTGGTCACGTTCGGCAAAGAAGCCGCCCATCGCCAGGTTCTCTTCCACCGTCATCCGCGAGAAGACGCGACGCCCTTCCGGGACAATCGCTACCGCTTCGCGCATGATTTTCGCCGTCTGCCAGTCGGTAATGTCTTTATCATCAAACACAATTCGCCCGCTGGTGGCGCGCGGATCGCCGCATAACGTGCCGAGCAAGGTGGTTTTCCCCGCCCCGTTCGCGCCAATGAGAGTGACAATCTCGCCCTGATTGATATGCAGGCTCACCTCATGCAGCGCCTGGATTTTGCCGTAGTGGGCGCTGACTTTGTCAAAGGACAACATGACTTTTTCCATCTTATGCCTCACCTAAATAGGCACGGATCACGTCCGGGTTATTACGGATTTGCTCCGGCGTACCGTTTGCCAGTGGCGTCCCCTGATTGACCACATAAATTCGGTCTGAAATCCCCATCACCAGCTTCATATCGTGTTCAATCAACAAGATAGTGGTGTTGTGATGATTGCGCAGTTCGGCAATCAGCTCATCCAGCTCTTTGGTTTCTTTTGGGTTAAGACCTGCCGCCGGTTCGTCGAGCATTAAAATCTCCGGCTGCGTCACCATGCAGCGGGCAATCTCCAGACGGCGTTGGTCACCATAGGCCAGGTTACTTGCCTGACGGTTGGCGTGTTCCAGCAAACCAATGCGCTCAAGCCAGGTGGCGGCGCGGTCGAGCGCTTCGCTCTGGGCGCGACGGAAAGAAGGCGTTTTCAACAGGCCAGAGAACAGCCCGGTTTTCAGTTGCTGATGCTGCGCCACCAGCAGGTTTTCAATTACCGTCATTTCACGGAACAGACGCACATGCTGGAAGGTGCGCACCACGCCCATGCGAGCAATTTGCTGCCCCGGTAAACCTTCAAGATGCTGATCGCGCAGTAAAATGGTGCCGCCGGTGGGTTTGTAGAAACCGGTCAGGCAGTTAAAAACCGTGGTTTTTCCGGCACCGTTAGGGCCGATTAACGAGACGATTTCCTGCGGGTACAGTTCAAGATTGACGTTGTTCACCGCCAGCAGGCCGCCGAAGCGCATCATCAGACCGTTAACAGATAATAATGGCTGACTCATGCCTGCTCTCCTTTCGCTGCGCCGTTTTTCAGCTTCAGTTGCGGGCGCGTCATGGGCAGCAAACCCTGCGGACGCCAGATCATCATCAGCACCATCAAACCACCGAGCATTAACATGCTGTATTCGTTGAAATCACGCATCAATTCGCGCGACACCACCAGCAGAACAGCCGCCAGAATCACTGCAAATTGCGAGCCCATACCGCCGAGCACCACTATCGCCAGCACAAAGGCCGATTCAGCAAAGGTGAAGGATTCCGGGCTGACAAAGCCCTGACGCGCCGCAAACAGCGTTCCGGCAAAACCGGCAAATGCGGCGCTGATGGTAAAAGCGGTCAGCTTGATACGGCGCGGGCTTAAGCCCAGCGAACGACAGGCGATCTCGTCTTCACGCAACGCTTCCCACGCGCGGCCCAGCGGCATCCGCAGCAGGCGGTTAATGACAAACAGGCTTAACACCACCAGCAGCAACGCCACCAGGTAGAGGAAGATAACGCGATCGGACGGATCGTATTTCAGGCCAAAGAAATTACTGAACGTGTCCCAGCCGCCTTCACGAGCGGTACGGCTGAACTCGAGTCCGAAGAGTGTCGGTTTCGGGATCTGACTGATTCCGTTCGGGCCGCCGGTGATTTCAGTGTTATTGAGCAGCAATATGCGCACAATTTCGCCGAAACCAAGGGTAACGATCGCCAGATAGTCACCGCGCAGACGCAGCACCGGAAAACCGAGCAGGAAACCCGCCGCCGCTGCCATCAGTCCGGCAATCGGCAAACAGGTCCAGAACCCCAGACCGTAATAGTGATTGAGCAGCGCAAAAGTGTAAGCGCCGATGGCGTAAAAACCGCCGTACCCCAGCACCAGCAGACCAGAAAGACCAACAACCACATTCAGCCCGAGACCGAGGATAATGTAGATCATGGTCAGAGTGGCGATATCCACCGTCCCACGTGACACCATAAACGGCCACGCCACCACAAGCACCAGCAGCGCCACGAGGAACAGCTTTTGCTTCACCGTGGACCCATCAATCGCGGGCAGAATAAACTTCGGCCCGGAAACGCTTTTCAACCCTTTCTGGAAAGCCGGTCGCAAAAGCTGGAAGAAAAAGACCACCGCCGTGCCGATAAACATCCACTGCCAACGGATGTCTGAAGCCGTGTCGACCACCAGTTTGGTGCCATCCAGCTCCAGTTGTACGCCCATAAAGACGCCCGCCAGGACAAAGAACATCGCGGCAGAGAGCAGTGCCATTGCAATATGCATCGGTTTCATACTTTCTCTACCTCCGGGCGACCCAGAATACCGGTCGGCATCACCAGCAGCACCAGAATCAGCAGGGCGAATGAGACCACATCTTTATATTCCGTACTCAGATAGGCAGAAGAGAGCGCCTCCGCAATCCCTAGGATCAGCCCGCCAATCATCGCCCCTGGAATGCTGCCAATCCCACCGAGCACCGCAGCGGTAAAGGCTTTCATCCCGGCCATAAAGCCGATATAGGGGTTAATGACGCAGTAGAACTGACCGAGCAGTACGCCAGCCACTGCCGCCATCGCCGCGCCAATAACAAAGGTCAAAGCAATCACCCGGTCGGTGTTGATGCCAAGCAGGCTCGCCATTTTCAGATCTTCCGCGCAGGCACGACAGGCGCGCCCCATACGGGAATAGCGAATGAAAATCGTCAGCGCCAGCATGGCGAGGAAGGTGACAATCCAGATCACCGCCTGCATGGTGGTAATAGAGGCAGAGAAGTTTTCGCTATGGCCCACCACCCACTGACCGTTAAACAGGCTCGGCAGCGCCACGTCGCGCGAACCTTCGGTCAGGCTGACGTAGTTTTGCAGGAAGATGGACATACCGATTGCGGAAATAAGCGCAATCAGGCGCTTAGAGTTACGCACCGGGCGGTAAGCTACCCGTTCGATACTCCAGCCGTAGGCGCTGGCGATGACGATTGCGCCGACGAATCCCGCCGCCACCAGCAGCCAGCCGGTATCAATGCCCATCATCATCAGCGCGGCGATGATCATAAATGAGACGTAGCTGCCAATCATATAAACCTCGCCGTGGGCGAAGTTGATCATGCCGATAATGCCGTAAACCATGGTGTAGCCGATGGCTATCAGCGCGTAGGTACTGCCCAGCGTGACGCCGTTAAACATCTGCTGCAAGAAATACAAAAACTGCTCAGACATAAGGTAACCTTTCTAAACCCGCCCGCATTTTACGGGCGGTGGGATGATCACTTGGCTGCCGTGGATGAACCGTCGGCGTGCCACTGGAAGACACCAAAATCAAATCCCTTAAGATCGCCTTTTTCATCCCAGTTCAGCGGCCCAATCACGGTGTTTGCACCGTTAGCTTTTAAATCTTTCACCAGCGCCAGCGGCTCATCGCTGCCGGTACGCTCAAGGGCAGTTGCCAGAGATTGCACTGCCGCGTAAGTGATCCAGACATAAGGCCCGGACGGATCTTTCTTGTCTGCTTTCAGCGCATCAACGATGCCCTGGTTTGCCGGATCCTGGTCATAGCGTTTTGGCATAGTGACCAACATGCCTTCGGCGGCATCACCGGCAATGTTCGACAGCGATGCGTTACCGACACCTTCTGGCCCCATAAACTGGGTTTTCAGGCCAACGGAACGGGCTTGGCGCAGCATCTGCCCCATTTCCGGGTAGTAACCGCCGTAGTAAACGAAGTCGATATTTTCTTTTTTCAGGCGGGCGATCAGCGCGGAGAAATCTTTCTCCCCGGCGGTAATACCGTCGAAGAAGACGACGTTGGCGTTAGCCGCTTTCAGCCCGTCCTGCACCGAACGCGCCAGCCCTTCGCCATACTGTTGTTTGTCGTGAATGATGGCGATGCGCTGGGGCTTCACCGTCTCAAGAATGTATTTTGCCGCCGTAGGCCCCTGGGAAGAGTCCAGTCCGGCAGTACGCATAATGTGTTGATAACCGCGTTGGGTCAGCTCCGGGTTGGTCGCTCCCGGCGAGATCATCAGAATACCTTCGTCTTCGTAGATATCCGACGCTGGCTGGGTAGAGGAAGAACACAGATGACCAATAACGTATTTAATGCCGTCGTTAACGATTTTGTTGGCGACCGCAACGGCTTGTTTCGGGTCGCAGGCGTCGTCATATTCCACGCCAACCAGCTTGTCGCCCTTAATTCCCCCTTTGACATTAATGTCTTTAATCGCCTGACGCGCGCCGTTAAATTCCATATCGCCCCACTGGGCAATCGGGCCGGACATCGCGCCGACAACGGCGACTTTAATATCGTCAGCCATAGCGGTGTGTGAAATTGCCAGTGCAATCATCCCTGCGATGATAGTTTTCGCATTCCGTTTCATAGTCAAAAATCCCCATTCGTGATGTTGTGTTGCTTTGTTTTTATGTGTTAACAAATCAGACTGTTCTTTTTTTATACTGCACTGTTTTTGCCTGTCTGATTAAGGGGTTAGCGCAGTATTTTGTGATGATAGCGATTAAAATCCCTATTTTTCAGTCGATTAAGAACAGATAATATTCTGAATTTATTGATAGATAAACAGAAAAAAGTGCCTTTGTCAGCATAAAATAACGGCACAAAGGGCGGAATAATTCACTATCATTCAGGGGATTATGCTGGACATTTTTCATTCTCTAATGTTTTAACTTTGTAATTATTGCTGTTAAAAAATTAATCACCTGCCAAAAGAAATAAAAAAGAGAAAGCCTCCGATTAAATTATTTCGCTACACTGGTTCCACTTTTGTGATTTACACGGGTTACCCATGAAGCTGACCATCATTCGATTAGAAAACTTTAGCGACCAGGACCGGATTGACCTGCAAAAGATCTGGCCGGAGTATTCCCCTTCCTCTTTACAGGTTGACGATAACCACCGTATCTACGCCGCGCGTTTTAACGAGCGTCTGCTTGCGGCCGTGCGGGTAACCTTAAGCGGCACCGAGGGAGCACTGGATTCTCTACGCGTGCGGGAAGTCACCCGCCGTCGCGGTGTGGGGCAATATCTGCTGGAAGAGGTTTTGCGTAACAATCCTGGCGTTTCATGCTGGTGGATGGCGGATGCAGGCGTGGAAGATCGCGGTGTGATGACGGCGTTTATGCAGGCACTGGGATTTACGGCACAGCAGGGCGGCTGGGAGAAGCGTTAATCGTCAAGTTGATTTCAAAAGTGATGACCAACGAGAAATTGCCTGATGCGCTACGCTTATCAGGCCTATAATGTGTGCTGCAATTTACTGATTTCTTTGGTTCTTGTAGGCCGGATAAGGCGTTTACGCCGCATCCGGCATGAAGCAACGTATTCGATATTAGCAATTTGGCGGCAACCCAAAGTTGCCGATTAACAATTACTTCGCATCGGTCGCCGTGCCGTTGGCGTGCCAGTCAAATACGCCGAACTCAAAGCCCTTTAGATCGCCTTTCTCATCCCAGGTCAGTGGCCCCATCACGGTATCCACGGAGTTCGCTTTTAGGTATTTGGCGATTTCAGCCGGATCGTCAGACTGATTCAGGCCCGCCTGCAAAGATTGCAGCGCGGCGTAGGTGGTCCAGACGAATGCGCCGCTTGGGTCCTGTTTTTTCGCTTTGATCGCATCAACAATGGGTTTGTTCGCCGGAACCTGATCGTAGTTCTTCGGCTTGGTCACCAGCAGCCCTTCCGCTGATTCGCCCGCAATGTTAGACAGCGAAACGTTAGCCACACCTTCCGGCCCCATAAACTGAGTTTTCAGCCCTGCCGCGCGTGCCTGACGCAGGATTTGCCCCATTTCCGGGTGATAACCGCCGTAGTAAACGAAGTCGATATTCTCTTTTTTCAGACGCGCCACCAGCGTTGAGAAATCTTTTTCCCCGGCGGTGATACCATCAAAGAACACCACGTTAGCATTGCCTTTCTTCAGGCCGTCCTGCACCGCTCGTGCCAGACCTTCGCCGTATTGCTGTTTGTCGTGAACGATAGCAATACGCTGCGGTTTCACTTTCTCAAGAATATATTTCGCCGCCGTCGGCCCCTGGTCGGAGTCCAGGCCGGTGGTGCGCAGGATCAGCTGATAGCCACGGGCGGTCAGCTCCGGCGCGGTTGCCGCTGGGGTGATCATTAAAATGCCTTCGTCTTCGTAGATGTCAGACGCAGGCTGCGTTGATGAAGAACAGAGGTGACCAATCACATATTTAATACCGTCGTTAACGACTTTGTTCGCCACCGCAACCGCCTGTTTCGGGTCACAGGCATCGTCATATTTTACGATTTGCAGTTTGTTGCCTTTAATGCCGCCTTTAGCGTTGATATCCGCAACCGCCTGCTCTGCGCCGGTAAACTCCTGGTCACCGTACTGCGCAACCGGACCGGACATTGCACCCACGACCGCGACTTTAATATCTTCTGCCAGAGCCATATTGCTGAATGCCAGCGCGATACATCCTGCCAGTAACGCTTTACCCTTTATGTTCATCCTGAGAATCCCCATTCTTCTGGTTATTACGTGTGTTGTGATGTTGTTGTTCAGCACTTTATTTCGTTTTATGCATGACTACCCGTGCTTTAGCAGCATACTCTGCTAAAACATACCCGATTTTTATGATATTGGAATAGCTATTTTGACAGTTTATTAACAATCTGCGTGGGGATTGGCGTTTTGCCGGAGGGGGAATTGATTATTGTAGAGGCCCAAAAAACAAAAACCCCGGACTCTCATCCAGGGTTCTCTGCTTAATAGCGGAAATTACGCTTCAATAGCGGCGCGAAGTTTTTTCATCGCGTTCTTTTCCAGTTGGCGCACACGTTCAGCGGAAACACCGTAACGGTCAGCCAGTTCCTGCAACGTGGACTTGTTGTCTTCGTCCAGCCAGCGCGCACGGATGATGTCCTGGCTGCGTTCGTCCAGACCATGCATCGCGTCGGTCAGACGGTTTGCCGCCTGCTCTTCCCAGTTATCATCTTCGATGCCGTCGGCAAAGTTAGATGATTTATCCTGCAGATAGAGCACCGGTGCCATCGGCTGGCTGTCGGAATCGTCGTCGGAAGACAGGTCAAAGGTCATGTCCTGTGCCGCCATACGTGATTCCATCTCACGTACGTCTTTGCTGGTTACGCCCAGTTCACGGGCCACCATTTCGACTTCATCCTGGTTAAACCAGCCCAGACGCTGCTTGGTTTTACGCAGGTTGAAGAACAGTTTGCGCTGCGCTTTGGTGGTCGCAACTTTGACGATACGCCAGTTACGCAGAACGTATTCGTGGATCTCTGCTTTGATCCAGTGGACGGCGAAGGAGACCAGGCGCACACCCACTTCCGGGTTAAAACGGCGCACTGCTTTCATCAGGCCGATGTTACCTTCCTGAATCAAATCCGCCTGTGGCAGGCCATAGCCCGCATAATTACGAGCAATATGAACAACAAACCGCAGGTGAGACAGGATCAGCGTTTTAGCTGCTTCCAGATCGCCATGGTAATGCAGCTTTTCAGCCAGCGCCCGCTCCTCGTCAGCCGACAACATCGGCCACGCGTTAGCTGCCCGGATGTAGGAATCCAGGTTGCCAACTGGGGCTAAAGCTAAACTTTGCATTTTGTCAGTCATTCAAATCCTCTCAATCGATATCTTCTGGCGCTTCAGTGGTAGCAACAACTGTGCCAAAGCTTAAGAGCAACGAGGTTATCATTCACTGTTTTATCAGACCGTGATTTTATCCACAAGTTCAATGCAAGCTTGTGAATAAATTACGCACAAAATGTGACATAGAGATGAAATACCGGGAAGAGACAACGGGGTCTCTTTCCCTGCTACGGAACCCATTGCAGGGAAAGAGTATAACACGCTTTTATTATTCAGGCGTAAAGTGGCGTAAATGTTGTACCGTGGCAAGCCACGCTGCCACCCAGCCAATCATCGAGCATACCAGCAGCAATAGCAGGCATTCATCGAACGATAAACCATTGATATCAAACTTCGTTCCGAAAACCTGTGCCACTTCCGCCACCGCTGACGACAAACGCAGTACCAGAATTTCTGACAAAATTAATGACAACAATGCGCCAGAAAATCCCAGCAGCGCACCACCGTACAGGAACGGGCGAAGGATGAAACCATCCGTCGCACCAATCAGTTTCTGCACGTTGATGGAGTCACGGCGAGCAAAGATGCTCAGACGTACGCTGTTGCCGATGACGAGGAACACTGCCGCCACCATCAACACGCCGATCATCGCCGAAACGCGCCCAACCAGCCCGGTCAACGCCGCCAGACGGGCAAACCAGCTGTCATCCATCCGCACTTCGTCAATGCCGTTAATCTGCGTGATACGATCACGCAGCGTATTGAGTGATTCCGTCCCCTGAAAATCGAGTTTCGGGATCACCACCGCCACTGCCGGAAGCGGGTTTTCTTCCAGCATATCCAGCGCACCACCAAAACCAGACCAGTTACGGAACTCGCCCAGTGCGTCTTCACGAGAAAGATAGTTCACTTTCTCCACGCCTTGCTCGGCCTGCAACTGTGCCACCACGCCCGCAGCGGCGTCATCGTCCAGCGTTTTTTGCAAGTAAACAGTGATTTGCGGTGACGGATAATACTGCGTCGCCGCCTGATTAACGTTTTTGTACACCATATAACAGACGCTGGGCAGCGTCAGGGAGATGGCGATAACCATCACCGTTAAAAACGTGGCGAACGGTTTGCTTTTCAGATCCTGCAATGCGCCGTGGAAGGCATAGCGCACCTGTTCGTTGAAAACGTTGGTTTTGCGATTTACCGGTTTTGGCGAGGATTTCGCGCGTTTCGGTGCGTTACGACCGCCGTCGCCTGAGCCGCCGACCGATTTACGGAAGCGATCCAGACGCCCACCAAACTGCCGAATATGATTGATTGCATCGCGCTTATTCATGGCCCACGCCTCCATGCAAGTGACCATCGCTCAGGGTGAGCATGCGATAGGAACGCCGTGAAATCAGGTTAATGTCGTGCGTTGCCATCAATACGGTTACCCCAACGCGGTTAAATTCTTCAAACAGACGTAGAATCCCTTCCGACAACGCGTCGTCCAGGTTACCGGTCGGTTCGTCCGCCAGCAGTACCGCGGGCTTATTCACCACCGCGCGGGCAATGCCAACACGCTGTTGTTCACCGCCGGAAAGCTGAATAGGGAAGTTCTTCGCTTTGTCCAGTAGCCCGACTTTATCCAGTGCCGCCGACACCCGGCGACGAATATCGTCACCGCTGGCACCAGCGATAATCAGCGGGATCGCCACGTTATCGTAGACAGTACGGTCCATCAGTAGATGGTGATCCTGGAAAATCATGCCAATCTGGCGGCGCAGAAACGGAACTTCACGGTTTTTCAGACGCGTGATGTCATGGCCGCTAAACCAGATTTTCCCGGCGCTGGGCCGCTCAATCCCACAGATCAGCTTCAGGAGGGTACTTTTCCCTGCGCCGGAATGACCGGTCAGAAACGCCATCTCACCCGGCTGCATATGGAACGTAACGCCCTGCAGCGCCTGTCTCCCACCGAGATAAGCCTTGCTGACATGTTCAAAGCGAATCATTGTTAATCCTCTCGGGCAAAAAGTGCCTCTATAAAGTCGTCCGCCTTAAACGGACGCAAATCCTCAATACGTTCGCCGACACCAATGTAGCGGATAGGGATACCAAACTGGTCAGCCACCGAGAAAATTACCCCGCCTTTCGCCGTGCCGTCCAGTTTCGTTAGCGTGATGCCGGTTAAGCCAACAGCTTCGTGGAACAGTTTGGCCTGGCTTACCGCGTTCTGCCCGGTGCTGGCATCAATAGTCAGCATAACTTCATGCGGCGCTTCAACGTCGAGTTTCTTCATCACGCGGACGATTTTCTTCAACTCTTCCATCAGATGCGATTTGTTCTGCAGACGTCCGGCGGTATCGGCAATCAGGACGTCGATATTACGCGCTTTAGCTGCCTGAATGGCGTCGAAGATAACAGAGGCGGAATCCGCACCGGTATGCTGGGCAATCACCGGAATATTGTTGCGCTGACCCCAGACCTGAAGCTGTTCAACCGCAGCTGCACGGAAAGTATCGCCCGCCGCCAGCATCACCGATTTACCCTGCTGCTCAAACTGACGCGCCAGCTTACCAATCGTCGTGGTTTTACCCACACCGTTGACGCCCACCATCAGGATCACGAACGGCGTTTTATCTTCAACATTCAGCGGCTCATCGACTTTCGCCAGAATCTCACCCATCTCTTCTTTCAGCAGGCCATAGAGCGCCTCGGCATCACGAAGCTGCTTGCGGGATGCGCCTTCCGTCAGATTGGTGATAATTTTACGTGTGGTTTCCACGCCCACATCGGCGATCAACAGCTGTTCTTCCAGCTCTTCAAACAGATCATCGTCGATTTTTTTACCGCGGAACAGGCTGATAAATCCGGAACCGAGATTTTCTTTGGTTTTTAACAGGCTGCGTTTCAGGCGCGCGAAGAAGCCTTCTTTGGTCGGTTTTTCTTGCTCCTGGGCAATTTCTTCAACCGGCTGTTCTTCTTCTGCCGGAGGAACTACCATCACCGCCTCTTCTGCCGCTTCGGCAGCCAGCGCCTGTGCTTCCAGCTCTTCGTCGGTGATTTCTTCTTTAGCCGCTTCTTCTTCTGCCGCTTCGACAATCTCTACGGTTTCCGCTTCAGCCTGCCACTCTTCTGGCGAAACCTCTTCGGCGTTGACGTCTTCCGGCAACGGCAGCTCTTCACGTTCGATAGCCACTGGCTCCGGCGTTTCTTCTACGACCGGTTCCGGCTGTGCAACAACTTCCGCTTCAGGCTGCGCTTTTTCACTTTCAACAACCTGTTCAGTGACTTCCACAACGTCGGCAGCAAAAGTTTCCGCCTCGGCTTCAGTATGCGCCTGCGGCTGCTCTTCAACGGCTTGTTCAGAAGCCTTCGCAGGCTCTTGCGCCTGAACGATTTCTTCTACAACCGGTTGTTCATTCTGAACTTCTGTCTCTTTTTCCGGGGTCTGCTCTTTTTGACCAAAGCCCAGCCAGGAAAAAAAGCCACGTCTTTTTTCTTTCGCCATTTGCGACTACACTCCTCGCTGTTGCTTCATGGCACAGCGTTAACGCTATGTACATGGCAGCTAAAAAAATGATGAAATAGTCTATCACTTAACTTAATTCACATCACCGCCTGCAAGTATATGTTATCTGGCGGATTGAGCAATTTATCATGAAAAAACCGAATCATTCCGGCAGCGGCCAAATCCGCATTATTGGCGGGCAGTGGCGAGGCCGTAAACTCCCGGTTCCTGATAGCCCAGGTCTGCGCCCCACCACCGACCGCGTACGCGAAACGTTGTTTAACTGGCTGGCTCCGGTCATTGTTGACGCCCAATGTCTGGATTGCTTCGCCGGGAGCGGCGCGCTGGGGCTGGAAGCGTTATCGCGCTACGCTGCGGGGGCAACGTTGATTGAGATGGATCGCGTGGTTTCTCAGCAGTTAATTAAGAATCTGGCGACACTAAAAGCAGGCAATGCACGCGTGGTGAACAGCAACGCAATGTCATTCCTGGCGCAAAAAGGCACACCGCATAATATCGTGTTTGTCGATCCACCGTTCCGCCGTGGCTTGTTAGAAGAGACGATAAATTTACTGGAAGATAACGGCTGGCTGGCTGACGAAGCCCTGATTTATGTCGAAAGCGAAGTCGAAAACGGTCTGCCCACTGTTCCGGCAAACTGGTCATTACATCGGGAAAAAGTGGCGGGTCAGGTGGCTTATCGGCTGTATCAACACGAAGCACAAGGAGAAAGTGATGCTGATTAATATTGGTCGTTTGTTAATGCTCTGCGTTTGGGGATTTTTAATCCTCAATCTGGTGCATCCCTTCCCGCGCCCGCTAAATATTTTCGTTAACGTGGCGCTGATTTTTACCGTGCTGATGCATGGTATGCAGCTGGCGCTATTGAAATCCACTTTACCGAAAGATGGCCCGCAGATGACCACCGCCGAAAAGGTGCGGATTTTCCTTTTCGGCGTGTTTGAACTGCTGGTCTGGCAGAAGAAATTTAAAGTTAAAAAATAACCTTATTGTTCGCCAACAAAGCTAACAAAGCGCGTTCCTTTATAGCTCAGCGTACCTTTATCGCCCACGGTCAGGGCGTGGTACTGCTGGGCGTCGAGGCGAAACGTCTGCTCCATTCCTCCGCTTTGCGGTTTGAAGCTTGCCTCATAGCGCATACTGGTGCCTGCCGGAGTCACTTCCTGCTGGCGCGAACGGCGATCGTTAATCGGTTTTTCCCGCTTGTTGCTCACCACCACCAGCTTTTGCTGGAGCGGAGCCATATCATTATCAGCTTTTTCCCGTCGCTGTTGCATAAAACGAAACGATGCGGCGACGACAATTAAGCCAATGATAACAATAAAGAAAAGAGGTGGTTTACTCATCTTTATCCCTCATCGGAAAATGCGGAATTAAGCATACCCTGCCAGTTATGGTGTTGTCATCCGTCCACCCTCGCCACTAAACTGGAAGCAAGACCGTAGGCATTCCGCTTACGAAAAAATAACGAATTCAAGGAACTAAGATGCTTTGGTCGTTTATCGCTGTCTGTCTTTCCGCATGGCTATCTGTGGATGCATCGTATCGTGGGCCAACCTGGCAACGCTGGGTGTTTAAACCGTTAACCCTTCTTCTCCTGCTGTTACTGGCCTGGCAAGCACCGATGTTCGACGCCATTAGCTATCTGGTGCTGGCGGGACTGTGCGCCTCACTGCTGGGCGATGCGCTAACCCTGTTGCCACGTCAACGTCTGATGTACGCCATCGGCGCGTTTTTCCTCTCGCACCTGCTGTACACCATCTATTTCGCCAGTCAGATGACGCTCTCTTTCTTCTGGCCTCTGCCACTGGTGTTGCTGGTTCTGGGTGCGCTGCTACTGGCGATTATCTGGACGCGGCTGGAAGAGTACCGTTGGCCTATCTGCACGTTTATCGGCATGACGCTGGTGATGGTGTGGCTGGCAGGTGAACTGTGGTTCTTCCGTCCGACCGCTCCGGCGCTCTCTGCGTTTGTTGGCGCTTCGTTGCTGTTTATCAGTAACTTTGTCTGGCTGGGGAGCCACTATCGCCGACGCTTCCGTGCGGATAACGCGATTGCTGCGGCCTGCTACTTTGCCGGTCACTTCCTCATCGTCCGCTCACTGTATCTCTGATAAAACTTGACTCTGGAGTCGACTCCAGAGTGTATCCTTCGGTTAATGAGAAAAAACTTAACCGGAGGATGCCATGTCGACACCTGACAATCACGGCAAGAAAGCCCCTCAATTTGCTGCGTTCAAACCGCTAACCACGGTACAGAACGCCAACGACTGTTGCTGCGACGGCGCATGCTCCAGCTCGCCAACGCTCTCTGAAAACGTCTCCGGCACCCGCTATAGCTGGAAAGTCAGCGGCATGGACTGCGCCGCCTGTGCGCGCAAGGTAGAAAATGCCGTGCGCCAGCTTGCAGGCGTGAATCAGGTGCAGGTGTTGTTCGCCACCGAAAAACTGGTGGTTGATGCCGACAATGACATCCGTGCCCAGGTTGAATCTGCGGTGCAAAAAGCGGGCTATTCCCTGCGCGATGAGCAGGCCGCCGACGAGCCACAAGCATCGCGCCTGAAAGAGAATCTGCCGCTGATTACGCTTATCGTGATGATGGCAATCAGCTGGGGTCTGGAGCAGTTCAATCATCCGTTCGGGCAACTGGCGTTTATCGCGACCACGCTAGTTGGGCTGTACCCGATTGCTCATCAGGCATTACGGCTGATCAAATCCGGCAGCTACTTCGCCATTGAAACCTTAATGAGCGTAGCCGCTATTGGTGCACTGTTTATTGGCGCAACGGCTGAAGCTGCGATGGTGTTGCTGCTGTTTTTGATTGGTGAACGACTGGAAGGCTGGGCCGCCAGCCGCGCGCGTCAGGGCGTTAGCGCGTTAATGGCGCTGAAACCAGAAACCGCCACGCGCCTGCGTAACGGTGAGCGGGAAGAGGTGGCGATTAACAGCCTGCGGCCTGGCGATGTGATTGAAGTCGCCGCAGGTGGGCGTTTGCCTGCCGACGGTAAACTGCTCTCACCGTTTGCCAGTTTTGATGAAAGCGCCCTAACCGGAGAATCCATTCCGGTGGAGCGCGCGACGGGCGATAAAGTTCCTGCAGGAGCCACCAGCGTAGACCGTCTGGTAACGCTGGAAGTGCTGTCAGAACCGGGTGCCAGCGCCATTGACCGGATTCTGAAACTGATCGAAGAAGCCGAAGAGCGCCGCGCCCCCATTGAGCGGTTTATCGACCGTTTCAGCCGTATTTATACGCCAGCGATTATGGCCGTCGCCCTGCTGGTAACGCTAGTGCCGCCGCTGCTGTTTGCCGCCAGCTGGCAGGAGTGGATTTATAAAGGTCTGACGCTGCTGCTGATTGGTTGCCCGTGTGCGTTAGTTATCTCAACGCCTGCGGCGATAACCTCCGGGCTGGCAGCAGCAGCGCGTCGTGGGGCGTTAATTAAAGGCGGTGCGGCGCTGGAACAACTAGGTCGTGTTACCCAAGTGGCGTTTGATAAAACCGGTACGCTGACCGTCGGTAAACCGCGCGTTACCGCGATTCATCCGGCAACGGGTATTAGTGAATCTGAACTGCTGACACTGGCGGCGGCGGTCGAGCAAGGCGCGACGCATCCACTGGCGCAAGCCATCGTACGCGAAGCACAGGTTGCTGAACTCGCCATTCCCACCGCCGAATCACAGCGGGCACTGGTCGGGTCTGGCATTGAAGCGCAGGTTAATGGTGAGCGCGTGTTGATATGCGCTGCCGGGAAACATCCCGCTGATGCATTTGCTGGTTTGATTAATGAACTGGAAAGCGCCGGGCAAACGGTTGTGCTGGTAGTACGTAATGATGACGTGCTGGGTATCATTGCATTGCAGGATACCCTGCGCGCCGACGCTACAACTGCCATCAGTGAACTGAACGCGCTGGGGGTTAAAGGAGTGATCCTCACCGGCGATAATCCACGCGCAGCGGCGGCAATTGCCGGGGAGCTGGGGCTGGAGTTTAAAGCGGGCCTATTGCCGGAAGATAAAGTCAAAGCGGTGACCAAGCTGAATCAACATGCGCCCCTGGCGATGGTCGGTGATGGTATTAACGACGCGCCAGCGATGAAAGCTGCCGCCATCGGGATTGCTATGGGTAGCGGCACAGACGTGGCGCTGGAAACCGCCGACGCAGCATTAACCCATAACCACCTGCGCGGCCTGGTGCAAATGATTGAACTGGCACGCGCCACTCACGCCAATATCCGCCAGAACATCACCATTGCGCTGGGACTGAAAGGGATCTTCCTCGTCACCACGCTTTTAGGGATGACCGGGTTGTGGCTGGCAGTGCTGGCAGATACGGGTGCGACGGTGCTGGTGACGGCGAATGCGTTAAGGTTGTTGCGCAGGAGATAAGGCAAACCGATCGCAACATTGAGCGCGATCGGTCCCCTCGCCCCTCTGGGGAGAGGGTTAGGGGGTGAGGAAAAGGCGGCATCGAAGCCAATCAGCCCCTATCAACCGCCTTTACGAATCAAATAACGATAAGGCAGTCCATCCGTCTCTTTCGCAACCAGTTCGTGTTCCATAAAGGTACAAAACCCAGGAATATCGCGGGTAGTGGCCGGATCGTCGGCGATAATCAGCAACGTTTCGCCAGGCTGCATATTGCGCACGGTTTTGCGCACCATCATCACCGGTTCCGGGCAGCGCAGGCCAAGCGCGTCGAGTGTGTGGTCAGGGCTGGAAAAGAGATCGGTCATTTTCTTCTCATCACTTAAAAAAACGGCGCTAGTTTACGCCCTGTGAGTCCGTAAGCAAACCAGGTTAACGATTGCGTGAAAATTAACCATTGCATTGTCAACGTAAAGCAGTATCATGCGGCGGCTCGAAAAAAGGGTAAGCACGTTATTATGTTAAGGTAACAGACGTGTCGTACGTATTGGGTTCCCTCACCCCAATGGTTAATCAAAAAGGTACAATATGAACGTTTTCTCGCAAACTCAACGCTATAAGGCGTTGTTCTGGTTATCGTTATTTCATCTTCTGGTGATCACCTCCAGTAACTATCTGGTTCAGCTTCCCGTCTCCATTTTTGGTTTCCATACCACCTGGGGCGCGTTTAGCTTTCCGTTTATTTTTCTTGCTACCGACCTGACCGTGCGTATTTTTGGCGCACCGCTGGCCCGACGCATTATCTTCGCGGTAATGATCCCTGCGTTATTAATCTCCTACGTCATCTCGTCGCTATTCTATATGGGTTCCTGGCAGGGATTCGGCGCACTCGCCCACTTCAACCTGTTTGTCGCCCGTATCGCCACCGCCAGTTTCATGGCCTACGCGCTGGGGCAAATCCTCGACGTGCACGTTTTTAACCGCCTGCGTCAGAGTCGCCGCTGGTGGCTGGCACCGACAGCGTCCACACTGTTCGGTAACGTCAGCGACACGCTGGCCTTTTTCTTCATTGCCTTCTGGCGTAGCCCGGATGCCTTTATGGCTGAACACTGGATGGAAATCGCGCTGGTCGATTACTGTTTCAAAGTGTTAATCAGTATCGTTTTCTTCCTGCCAATGTATGGCGTATTACTCAATATGCTGTTGAAAAGACTGGCAGATAAATCCGAAATCAACGCTTTGCAGGCGAGTTAAAGGTTCGTAATCAGAGTTGTGATAAGATGGATGAATGAGCCGTTATGGCCGTTTATCGAAAGGAAGAAGTCAATGCGCAATCTGGTTAAATATGTCGGAATTGGCCTGCTGGTTATGGGGCTTGCGGCCTGTGATGATAAAGACACTAACGCTACGGCGCAGGGTTCGGTCGCGGAAAGTAACGCTACCGGGAATCCCGTCAACCTGCTTGATGGCAAGTTAAGTTTCTCGCTGCCAGCGGATATGACCGACCAGAGCGGTAAGCTGGGAACGCAGGCCAATAACATGCATGTCTGGTCCGACGCCACCGGGCAGAAAGCAGTCATCGTCATCATGGGCGATGATCCGAAAGAAGATCTGGCGGTGTTGGCGAAGCGTCTGGAAGATCAGCAACGTAGCCGCGATCCGCAGCTGCAAGTGGTAACCAATAAAGCCATTGAGCTGAAAGGTCACAAAATGCAGCAGTTAGACAGTATTATCTCCGCGAAAGGCCAGACGGCGTACTCTTCCGTTATTCTGGGTAACGTGGGTAATCAACTGCTGACCATGCAAATTACGCTGCCAGCTGACGATCAGCAAAAAGCGCAAACCACCGCAGAAAACATCATTAATACGCTGGTTATTCAGTAAGTTTTAAGATGATGAGGCGGCCTCAGGGACGTGTTCCGGAGGCCGTTTTTTTAATCGCCACGTCAGTAATAACGCGATTGCGACCAGTCCCGCCGCCGCCAGATAAATCACCGGTACGCCCGCCCAGCTCATCACCAGCCCAGCCAGTGGTCCAGTCACGCCAAGCGATAAATCCATAAATACGGTGTAAGTTGCCAGCGCCGCCCCCTAATTTTGCTGCGGAACCGCTTTTACCGCCACTACACCCAATGCCGGGAACACCAGCGAAAACCCGGCCCCCGCCAGTAAGACGCCGATTTTCGCCATCCACGGCATAGTCGCCACGCCAACCAGTAGCAGGCCGATTATCTCAACGCTAAAGCAAATCATCGCTACGTTTAAGCCACCGATACGGTTAATGCCGTTAGGGAATAACAAACGCGTACCGACAAACGCACAGCTAAACAGCGTCAGCGCGAAAGCCGCACCGTCCCAACCTTTAGCGTCATAAAACAGCGTGATAAAGGTGGCGATGACGCCAAATCCGGCGGAAGCCAGTGCCAGCGCCATACCGTACAGCCAGACGCGCCCAAGCACCGCGCGAAACGGCAGCGGTTTGCCTTTACTGGCTTTTACCGTCGGACGCGGGATCGCCAACAAAATGGCCACCAGCGCCACGCCCATAATGATTAACGCTAACGCCTGCAAGCCGCCCCAGTGATAAAACACGACGCCTAACGGCGCACCCATCGCCATCGCCCCGTAAGTGACAATGCCGTTCCACGAAATCACCCGCCCGATATGCAGCGAGCCAACCACTCCAACGCCCCATAGGGTCGATCCCGTTCCGGCAAAACTTTGCCCAATCCCAAGGATGACGCGCCCCAGGCAAAGTAATAACAGGCTGATGACAGGCAGACTGGCGGTTAATCCTGCCGTCAGATACCCCAGACCGCTCAAAAAGCAGCCGCATAAACCGAAGACGACAATCTTTTTGGGTCCCAGCAAATCGGCGTAACGTCCGGCATGAGGGCGGCTCAGCAAGGTGGCGAAATATTGCAGGCTGATAACCAATCCTGCCCAGAAGGCGCTAAAGCCCATCACATCATGGACATAGCCCGGTAATACAGCGAGCGGCAACCCGATGGTGAGGTAGCTGGCGAAGTTAAACATGACAATGGAGACAATGCGCAAATTCAGGCGCAATCCGTTTAGCGCGGGTTCGGCTACGGGTTCGGGCATGAGGATCACCACATTTTTACAACAGTGTTTCATTTTTACCATGTGCTGACGTGAAAATCAGCAGTAAGAATCAGAATATTGCTGGCGTGACTCCCGCTACACTTAACACAAAAAGTCACAAGGAAGCCCCAATGGAAACCCCTCAACCCGATAAAACGGGCATGCACATTCTGCTCAAGTTGGCCTCGCTGGTAGTGATCCTCGCGGGCATTCACGCAGCGGCAGATATCATTGTGCAGCTGTTACTGGCGCTGTTTTTTGCCATCGTCCTCAACCCGCTCGTTACCTGGTTTATTCGTCGGGGAGTACAACGCCCCGTTGCCATTACGATTGTAGTGGTGGTGATGCTGATCGCACTAACCGCGCTGGTCGGCGTACTGGCGGCATCGTTTAACGAATTTATCTCTATGCTGCCGAAGTTTAATAAGGAGCTGACGCGCAAACTTTTTAAATTGCAGGAGATGTTGCCTTTTCTTAATTTGCATATGTCGCCGGAGCGAATGCTGCAGCGGATGGACTCGGAAAAAGTGGTTACCTTCACCACAGCGCTAATGACCGGGCTTTCCGGGGCAATGGCGAGCGTGCTTTTGCTGGTGATGACCGTAGTTTTTATGCTGTTTGAAGTGCGCCACGTCCCTTACAAAATGCGTTTTGCGCTGAATAACCCACAGATTCACATCGCAGGATTACACCGCGCACTTAAAGGCGTTTCGCATTATCTGGCGTTAAAGACGCTACTCAGTTTATGGACAGGTGTCATCGTCTGGCTGGGGCTGGCGCTAATGGGCGTACAGTTTGCGCTGATGTGGGCAGTACTGGCGTTTTTGCTCAACTACGTGCCCAATATCGGCGCGGTAATTTCCGCCGTACCGCCAATGATTCAGGTGCTGCTGTTTAATGGTGTTTACGAATGTATTCTGGTCGGCGCATTGTTTTTAGTGGTCCATATGGTCATCGGCAATATTTTAGAACCACGGATGATGGGCCATCGCCTGGGGATGTCCACCATGGTGGTATTTCTTTCATTGTTAATCTGGGGATGGCTGCTCGGCCCGGTAGGGATGCTACTTTCGGTGCCATTAACCAGCGTGTGTAAAATCTGGATGGAAACGACGAAAGGTGGCAGCAAACTGGCGATTTTACTGGGGCCGGACAGACCGAAAAGTCGGTTACCGGGATGAGGCGACAAGTGATACGATACGCACTTTCATTTTCCATTAAACGTTGGCCCTGATATGTATCGGATAGTTCTGGGGAAAGTTTCGACCTTAAGCGCAGCTCCACTGCCACCGGGTTTACGCGAGCAAGCACCGCAAGGTCCACGACGCGAACGCTGGCTGGCGGGGCGTGCATTGCTTTCGCACACGCTTTCCCCGCTACCGGAGATCATCTATGGCGAACAAGGCAAACCTGCATTCGCGCCGGAAACGCCGCTATGGTTCAACTTAAGCCATAGCGGTGACGATATCGCTCTGCTGTTGAGCGATGAAGGCGAAGTCGGCTGCGATATCGAAGTGATTCGCCCGCGCGCCAACTGGCGCTGGCTGGCGAACGCCGTGTTCAGCCTCGGGGAACACGCTGAAATGGACGCCGTGCATCCTGATCAGCAACTGGAAATGTTCTGGCGCATCTGGACGCGCAAAGAAGCCATCGTTAAACAGCGTGGCGGCAGCGCCTGGCAAATCGTCAGCGTAGATAGCACCTATCACTCCTCGCTGTCAGTCAGCCATTGTCAGCTAGAAAATTTAAGCCTTGCGATCTGCACCCCCACCCCCTTTACGCTCACCGCCGACAGTGTGCAATGGATCGATTCAGTTAACTGATCCGCCCACCCGACTGCCCATCTATTGATCCAGAACAGGTAATCAGTATGACGAATACTTAAAATCGTCATACTTATTTCCGCCATCTATTTTAATCCATTGGGGTTACCATGCTCTCCACACTCCGCCGCACTCTATTTGCGCTGCTGGCTTGTGCGTCTTTTATCGTCCATGCCGCTGCACCAGATGAAATCACCACCGCCTGGCCGGTGAATGTCGGGCCACTAAACCCGCACCTTTACACGCCTAACCAGATGTTCGCCCAGAGCATGGTTTATGAACCATTGGTGAAATATCAGGCAGACGGTTCGGTGATCCCGTGGCTGGCAAAAAGCTGGACTCATTCAGAAGATGGTAAAACCTGGACCTTCACCCTGCGTGATGACGTGAAATTCTCCAACGGTGAACCGTTCGATGCCGAGGCGGCGGCAGAAAACTTCCGCGCAGTGCTCGATAACCGTCAACGTCACGCCTGGCTGGAGCTGGCAAACCAGATTGTTGATGTTAAAGCACTCAATAAAACAGAGCTGCAAATTACCCTGAAAAGCGCCTACTATCCTTTCCTGCAAGAACTGGCCCTGCCCCGTCCTTTCCGTTTTATCGCTCCCTCGCAGTTTAAAAACCATGAAACCATGAACGGAATTAAAGCGCCGATTGGCACCGGACCGTGGATTTTGCAGGAATCGAAACTGAATCAGTACGATGTCTTCGTCCGTAACGAAAACTACTGGGGCGAAAAGCCAGCGATTAAAAAGATCACCTTTAACGTCATCCCGGACCCGACTACCCGCGCGGTGGCGTTTGAAACTGGCGATATCGACCTGCTGTACGGAAACGAAGGGTTATTACCGCTCGATACCTTCGCCCGCTTTAGCCAGAATCCGGCTTACCACACCCAACTGTCACAGCCGCTCGAAACCGTGATGCTGGCGCTCAATACCGCCAAAGCCCCCACCAACGAGCTGGCAGTACGTGAAGCTCTTAATTACGCGGTAAACAAAAAATCGCTGATTGATAACGCGTTATATGGCACCCAGCAGGTCGCCGACACCCTGTTTGCCCCTTCTGTGCCTTACGCTAATCTCGGCCTGAAACCGCGCCAGTACGATCCGCAGAAAGCGAAAGAGTTGCTGGAAAAAGCCGGTTGGACGCTGCCTGCGGGCAAAGACATCCGCGAGAAAAATGGTCAGCCGCTGCGCATTGAACTGTCGTTCATCGGCACCGATGCGTTAAGCAAATCGATGGCGGAAATCATTCAGGCTGATATGCGCCAGATTGGCGCAGATGTCTCGCTGATTGGCGAAGAAGAGAGCAGTATCTATGCTCGTCAGCGCGACGGTCGTTTTGGCATGATTTTCCACCGCACCTGGGGCGCGCCATACGATCCACACGCCTTCCTGAGTTCAATGCGCGTACCGTCGCACGCTGACTTCCAGGCACAGCAAGGATTAGCCGACAAGCCGCTGATTGATAAAGAGATCGGCGAAGTGCTGGCGACCCATGACGAAACGCAACGTCAGGCGCTGTATCGCGACATTCTGACCCGTCTGCATGACGAGGCGGTTTATCTGCCTATCAGCTACATCTCGATGATGGTGGTATCAAAACCGGAGCTGGGTAATATCCCCTACGCGCCGATCGCCACCGAAATTCCGTTCGAACAGATTAAACCGGTGAAACCTTAATGTTGCGTTACGTATTACGCCGCTTTCTGCTGCTGATCCCGATGGTGCTCGCCGCCTCGGTGATCATTTTTCTGATGCTGCGCCTCGGTACCGGCGACCCGGCGCTCGATTATCTGCGTTTATCTAACCTGCCGCCGACGCCGGAGATGCTGGCCTCTACCCGCACCATGCTCGGGCTGGATCAGCCGCTGTACGTCCAGTACGGTACCTGGTTGTGGAAGGCGCTGCATCTTGACTTTGGTATCTCATTCGCCAGCCAACGCCCGGTACTGGACGATATGCTGAACTTCCTGCCCGCCACGCTGGAACTTGCAGGTGCGGCGCTGGTATTAATTCTGCTCACTTCCGTACCGCTCGGTATCTGGGCGGCGCGCCACCGCGATCGTTTGCCGGATTTCGCCGTGCGCTTTATCGCGTTTCTTGGCGTGTCGATGCCCAACTTCTGGCTGGCATTTTTGCTAGTGATGGCGTTTTCGGTGTATCTGCAATGGCTACCCGCGATGGGCTACGGCAGCTGGCAGCACATCATTTTACCTGCGGTTTCCATCGCCTTTATGTCGCTGGCGATTAACGCGCGACTGCTGCGCGCCAGTATGCTGGACGTCGCCGGTCAGCGTCACGTCACCTGGGCGCGGCTACGCGGCCTGAATGACAAACAGACCGAACGCCGCCATATTCTGCGCAATGCCTCGCTGCCGATGATCACCGCCGTGGGGATGCACATTGGCGAATTGATTGGCGGGACGATGATTATCGAAAACATCTTTGCCTGGCCTGGCGTCGGGCGCTATGCGGTGTCGGCGATTTTTAACCGTGACTATCCGGTGATTCAGTGCTTTACGCTGATGATGGTGGTGGTTTTTGTGGTCTGTAATTTGATTGTCGATTTGCTCAACGCCGCGCTGGACCCGCGCATTCGTCGTCATGAAGGAGCGCACGCGTGAACTTTTTCCTCTCTTCCCGCTGGTCGGTACGCCTGGCGCTGATCATTATCGCCCTGCTGGCGCTGATTGCGCTCACCAGCCAGTGGTGGCTGCCGTACGATCCACAGGCAATTGATTTGCCGTCGTGCCTGCTTTCGCCGGATGCGCAGCACTGGCTGGGCACCGATCACTTAGGTCGCGATATTTTCTCGCGGCTGATGGCAGCGACCCGCGTGTCGCTCGGTTCGGTAATGGCCTGCCTGCTGCTGGTGCTGATATTAGGGCTGGTTATTGGCGGCAGCGCCGGGTTGATTGGCGGGCGCGTTGATCAGGCCACCATGCGCGTCGCCGATATGTTTATGACCTTCCCGACCTCGATTCTGTCGTTCTTTATGGTTGGCGTGCTCGGCACCGGGCTGACCAACGTAATTATCGCCATCGCCCTGTCGCACTGGGCGTGGTATGCACGCATGGTGCGCAGCTTGGTGATTTCACTACGCCAACGCGAGTTTGTGCTGGCGTCACGGCTTTCCGGTGCGGGCCATGTGCGGGTGTTTGTCGATCATCTGGCAGGCGCGGTGATCCCTTCGCTGCTGGTGCTGGCAACGCTGGATATCGGCCATATGATGCTGCACGTCGCGGGGATGTCTTTCCTTGGCCTCGGTGTGACCGCGCCGACCGCCGAATGGGGCGTGATGATTAACGACGCGCGCCAGTATATCTGGACCCAGCCGCTGCAAATGTTCTGGCCGGGGCTGGCGCTGTTTATCAGCGTGATGGCCTTTAACCTGGTGGGTGACGCACTGCGCGATCATCTGGATCCTCATCTGGTGACGGAGCACGCACACTAATGCCGCAACAGATTGAACTACGTAATATCGCGCTACAGGCCGCGCAGCCGCTGGTACACGGTGTATCGTTAACCCTGCAACGCGGGCGCGTGCTGGCGTTAGTCGGCGGTAGCGGCAGCGGGAAATCATTAACCTGCGCCGCGACGCTGGGCATTTTGCCCGCTGGCGTTCGCCAGACGGCGGGGGAAATTTTAGCCGATGGCAAACCGGTTTCGCCTTACGCCCTGCGCGGCATCAAAATTGCCACCATCATGCAGAACCCGCGCAGCGCCTTTAATCCACTGCACACCATGCACACCCACGCGCGGGAAACCTGCCTGGCGTTAGGGAAACCCGCCGATGACGCTACGCTTACCGCTGCCATAGAAGCGGTGGGGCTGGAAAACGCCGCGCGCGTGCTGAAGCTGTACCCGTTCGAGATGAGCGGCGGCATGTTGCAGCGCATGATGATTGCGATGGCGGTGCTGTGTGAATCACCGTTTATCATCGCCGATGAACCGACCACCGACCTCGACGTGGTAGCACAGGCGCGCATCCTCGATCTGCTGGAAAGCATTATGCAAAAACAAGCGCCGGGAATGCTGCTGGTCACCCATGATATGGGCGTTGTGGCGCGTCTGGCGGATGACGTGGCGGTGATGTCACAAGGTAAAATTGTCGAACAGGGCGATGTAGAAACGCTGTTTAACGCCCCCAAACATACGGTGACGCGCAGCCTGGTTTCCGCTCATCTCGCCCTCTACGGTATGGAGCTGGCATCATGACCTTACTTAACGTCTGCGGCCTTTCCCATCACTATGCCCACGGTGGATTTAGCGGAAAACATCAACATCAGGCGGTGCTGAATAACGTTTCCCTGACCCTGAAAAGCGGCGAAACCGTCGCCCTGCTGGGACGCAGCGGCTGCGGAAAAAGCACCCTCGCGCGGCTGCTGGTAGGCTTAGAGTCTCCCTCACAAGGGAATATTAGCTGGCGCGGCGAATCGCTGGCGAAACTTAATCGCGCCCAACGTAAAGCCTTCCGCCGTGATATTCAGATGGTGTTTCAGGACTCCATCAGTGCCGTGAATCCGCGCAAAACCGTGCGCGAGATCCTGCGTGAACCGATGCGCCACCTGCTATCACTGAAAAAATCCGAACAACTGGCGCGCGCCAGCGAAATGCTGAAGGCGGTCGATCTCGATGACAGCGTTCTCGACAAACGCCCACCGCAGTTAAGCGGCGGCCAGCTCCAGCTCGTCTGCCTGGCACGCGCGCTGGCGGTCGAACCGAAATTGCTGATTCTGGATGAAGCCGTTTCTAACCTTGATCTCGTGTTACAGGCGGGCGTCATTCGCCTGCTGAAAAATCTACAACAACAGTTTGGCACTGCCTGCCTGTTCATCACTCATGACTTACGCCTGGTGGAACGCTTTTGCCAGCGAGTGATGGTGATGGACAACGGACAAATCGCCGAAACCCAGGCGGTGGGAGATAAATTAACCTTTTCCTCTGACGCCGGACGTGTGCTACAAAACGCGGTATTACCCGCATTCCCCGTGCGCCGTCGCACCTCAGAAAAGGTTTAACGCCAATGCAACGAGTCACCATCACGCTTGATGACGATTTACTGGAGACGCTGGACAGCCTGAGCCAGCGTCGTGGTTATAACAACCGTTCCGAAGCTATCCGCGATATTCTGCGTAGTGCCCTGGCGCAGGAAGCTACCCAGCAGCACGGCACACAAGGTTTCGCGGTGCTGTCGTATGTGTATGAACACGAAAAACGCGACTTAGCCAGCCGTATTGTTTCCACCCAGCATCATCACCACGACCTCTCCGTCGCCACGCTACATGTGCACATCAACCACGACGACTGTCTGGAAATCGCCGTGTTGAAAGGTGACATGGGTGACGTGCAGCATTTTGCCGATGACGTTATCGCCCAGCGCGGCGTGCGGCACGGGCATTTGCAGTGCCTGCCGAAGGAAGATTGAGTTATTTCTAAAACAAGGAAAGAAAAGATATTAACTGAACTTAATTTATAAAATTAAGTTCAGTTGCATAGATAGATCCTGTAAAGGCAGATATTCTGCGTAATGTACGTCGCTAAAATTTATAAATGATTCAAACGCTCATTCAGTGTTTCAATAATATAGGTATTAACAGAGACTTGTTGCTGCGCAGCCGCATTATTAAGGCGTTCACTCAGCGATTCTGGATAGCGTAACGTAAAGGTCTTAATCTTTTCTGTACGCGCATACGGCTCAATACCCGCAGCTTTACAATCCTCAAGATACTCTCGCAGGGAAAGCTCTCCTTCTTTTTGCAGCCCCTGAATACTGTCAGAGACAAAATCACAATAACCTGACAAGCCCAGGAATTTGCCACGAAATGCATTCAGTTCTGGCACGTAGGTAATAACAGCTGGTTGCCCGGCAATCTCCATAGAGTTTGGCGTCTTCAGTTTGATCATGGTTTTACCCCTATACTTAGTAACCAGTCACGCACGCTTTCTACAGCGCCTTTATCGGTATCTGGCGACGGATGAGGCCGATGGAAACACGCAACGCTCATATTTAGTATGAACTTGCAACGCGAACCTCTTCCTTCCTTAATTTCTCCGCCTAATGCTTTAACCAGTGACTCTATATCAGACCACTTGATCCCTTGAGGAACAGGTGTTTTAAATATTTGATCCAATGTATTTTTTTGTTTCTTCCGTAAAGCCTGTACCTTGGTTCTCATGGCATGTCCTTATGACTTCACTTTATGACATCACAGTATGAAGTCAAGTTTCCCTTCCTTACGCCATTGTCCCAATCGTCTTCCTGAATCGCAGCAGTGCGATGGTGAAAAACGCGCCGCCAATTGCCATCAGCGTCAGGAACTGCGGCCAGACGATTTCGAATCCGGCACCCCGGTAGAGGATGGCCTGCGCGAGGCTAACAAAGTGTGTCGTCGGCATGGTCAGCATAATGTCCTGCACCATCTGCGGCATACTTTCGCGCGGCGTGGATCCACCGGAAAGCATTTGCAGCGGCAGCAGCACCAGAATCACCAGCAGCCCCAGTTGCGGCATTGAACGCGCTATCGTCCCCATAAAAATGCCGATTGACGTGGTGGCAAACAGACTGAGCGCCACGCCCAGCATAAACAGCGGGATCGAGCCTTCAATCGGTACGCCCAGTACACCTTTCACCATCAGCACCAGCGATAATCCCGATACCACCAGCACCACCAGCCCCATCGACCAGATCTTCGCCATCATGATCTCAAACGGCGTTATCGGCATCACCAGTAAATGTTCCACCGTGCCGTGTTCACGCTCGCGGATCAGCGCCGATCCGGTCAATACAATCGCCAGCATGGTAATGTTGTTGATGATCGCCATCACCCCGCCAAACCACGCGGGATCAAGGTTCGGGTTAAAGCGCATCCGGGTTTCCAGCGATACCAACGGTTCGCTGTTATCACGGTAGCGCGCGACAAAGCTGTTCACTTCACCGTTGATAATATTCTGGATATACCCATTGCCGGTAAATGCCTGGCTCATGCGCGTGGCATCGACGTTCACCTGAATATCCGGCTGGCGTCCGGCGAGGACATCACGCTGAAAATTAGGCGGAATATTTATCGCGAAGGTATAGCGTCCGGCGTCCAGTCCGGCATCCATCTCATCGGCGGTGATCATCTCCGGTGGCAAAAACCACGGACGATAGAAGCTGTTAACGATCCGGTTCGATAACTGCGATTGATCCATATCGGCAATGGCGATCGGCGCGAGGTTCAACGATCCTGGCGTAACGGTCGCTGACGAATACACCGACACCGTAAACGAGAAGACAATCAGCGTCAGCATCGCTTTATCACCGAGCAGACTGCGCAACTCTTTGATACCCAGATTAAAAATATTGCGTAACTGGCGCATCATCCCTCCTGTTTTTTCAGCAGCAGGATGCTTAAGCCCATCACCAGCGGGATGGCTATCAGCAACGGGATAAAAAGTTGCCACAAATCAGTCAGATCCAGCGCTTTCGAGAACGTTCCGCGGGCGATAGTCAGAAAATGACTGGTCGGGTAAACCTCGCCGATCCAACGTCCAGGCCCTTCCAGCGAAGCTACCGGATCGATCATCCCGGAAAACTGTGTCGCCGGGATCAATGTGATAATCGCCGTTCCGAAAATGGCGGCAATCTGGCTTTTCATAAAGGTGGAGATCAGCAGCCCCATTCCAGTGGCAATGATGATATACAGCAGCGCCGCCAAGGTGAGCGTCAGGAAACTGCCTTTATGCGGTACGCCAAACACAAACACCGACAGGCCGCAGAGCAGGAAAAAGTTCAGCATCCCCAGCGCGATGTACGGCAGCTGTTTGCCAAGCAAAAATTCGCTACGGGTGGTGGGGGTCACGTAAAGGTTGATAATCGACCCTAGCTCTTTTTCCCGCACCACGCTAAGGGCGCTTAGCATTGACGGGATCATCATCAGCAGAAGCGGGATCACCGCCGGAACAATCGCTGGCAGGCTTTTTACGTCCGGGTTATAGCGATAACGCGTCTCAATGTTCATCAGCCCGCTTTGGCTGGCGGGTGTCGATTGTCGGCTCGCCACATCCTGAAGCCAACTCTGGTGCATTGCCTGCACGTAACCTTTTACCGTTTCGGCACGACTGGGCATCGCTCCGTCGATCCAGACGCCGAGTTCCACAGGCGTACCACGCGCGATATCGCGCCCGAAATTGGGCGGGATCTCAATGGCCACCGTGATATCGCCCGCACGCATCCGACGATCAAGCTCGTCATAACTGGTGAGCGGCGGCTGTTCGATAAAGTAACGGGAACCGGAGAGGTTGAGTGTCCACGCCTGGCTACTGACGGTCTGGTCGCGGTCGAGCACCGCAAAGCGCAGGTTTTCCACATCCATACTGATGCCGTAACCCATTATCAGCATCAGGATCACCGTTCCCATCAGCGCCAGCGTCGAACGTACTGGATCGCGTCGCAGTTCCAGCGCTTCGCGGCGGCTGTAGCTAAACAGACGGCGCAGGCTAAATCCCTGACGCGGCGCGTGGGTGGTGTCGTGTACCACGGGCGGCGCTTCGGCTTCGTTGCTCTGCCCTGCCGCTTCCTGCAAATAGGCGATAAATGCCTCTTCCAGACTGGCGGCTCCGCGTTTCTCAACCAGTTCCTGCGGTGTACCGCTGGCAAGCACTTTTCCGGCGTGCATCAGTGAGATGCGGTCGCAACGTTCCGCTTCGTTCATAAAGTGGGTGGAGATGAAGATAGTCACTTTGTCCTGGCGCGAGAGATCGACCATCAACTGCCAGAACATATCCCTCGCCACCGGATCGACACCAGAAGTAGGCTCATCGAGGATTAACATCTCCGGGCGATGAATCACCGCCACCGCCAGCGAAAGCCGCTGGCGAATGCCGAGCGGCAATGACTCCGGCAGAACATCTTCAACGTCGTTGAGCTTAAAACGCTCGCTCATTTCAGCCACTCGCGCGGGAATTTCCGCTTCCGGGATGTGAAACAAACGGGCATGTAACTCCAGGTTTTGCCGCACGGTGAGTTCGTTATAGAGCGAAAACGCCTGCGACATATAGCCCACACGACGGCGGGTATCGATATCTTTTGGATCAACCGGTTGCCCAAATAGCCACGCCTCACCTTCGCTGGCGGGCAGCAGTCCGGTAAGCATTTTCATGGTGGTGGATTTACCGCAGCCGTTCGAACCAAGGAATCCAAAAATCTCCCCGCGTGGAATGCGGAAATTGACGTGATCAACGGCAACGAAGGAACCAAAACGCATGGTCAGATCGCGCGCTTCGATGGCAATCTCTGCGTTTTCAGGTTGATACGGTGGGATCACTACCGCCTGATGCGCCTGGCGTTGCGCTTGCGGTAACAGATTAATAAATGCTTCTTCCAGCGTGGCGCTTTGCGTTTGCTGCCGCAGCTCTTCGGCGCTGCCGGTTGCCAGCACTTCTCCGGCATTCATCGCTACCAGCCAGTCGAAGCGTTCGGCCTCTTCCATATAGGCGGTGGCGACCAGCACGCTCATATTGCTCTGCCGCTGGCGAATACTGTCGATCAGATCCCAGAACTGGGCGCGGGAGAGCGGGTCAACCCCCGTTGTTGGCTCATCAAGGATCAACAGTTCCGGGTCGTGGATTAACGCGCAGCACAGCCCAAGTTTTTGCTTCATCCCGCCGGAGAGTTTACCTGCCGGACGATCGCGAAACGGTGCTAACCCGGTGCTGGTCAGCAGCTCATTAATTCGCACTTCCCGCTCCGCTTTATCGTGACCGAACAGGCGAGCGAAAAAATCGACATTTTCATACACCGACAAGGTGTGGTAGAGGTTTTTGCCCAGCCCCTGCGGCATCCAGGCGATGCGCGGGCAGACGTCTCGGCGATGCTTCGGGTCGTGCATATCGCCACCCAGCACCACCACATTGCCCTGCTCAATGACGCGGGCACCGGAAATCAGTGACAATAAACTCGACTTCCCGACGCCATCCGGACCAATCAGCCCGACCATGCAACGGGCCGGAATATCGAGAGTGATATTGTTCAGCGCAACGGTTTTTCCATAATGCTGGCTCACGCCCGCCAGTTGCGCGACAGGCGGGACAGGAACCAGTTCCAGATGCGTCATTGCGGCAACCTCACCACGAGGTCGTCAGGCCACGGAAGTTCTTCATTCACCCGCACCCACGCTACGCCCGGTAAACCGGTTTTGACATATTCCAGATGCTGCTGGAGTAATTCCGGTGGGATACGCGCTTTGACGCGGAACATCAGTTTCAGCCGTTCATCGCTGGTTTCGACGGTTTTTGGCGTGAACTGGGCGACACTGGCGACAAAACTGATGGTTGCAGGAATACGCAGATCTGGCGCGGCATCGAGGATCAGCCGGGCTTCACCGCCCAGTTTCAGCGTGCCCGCCTGTTCGGTTGGCAGGAAGAAGGTCATATAGACGTCGCTGAGATCGACCATATTCAGCACCCGACCGCCTGCCGCCAGCACTTCCCCTGGCTCGGCAACCCGATACTGCACGCGTCCGTCACGCGGGGCTTTCAGTTCACTGTCATCGATATCTGCGGCAATGCGCCGTTCAGTGGCTTGCGCTGCTTCGACCCGAGTTTGCGCCTGAATGATATTGGTGCGTGCTGCTTCTATAGCCGCTTTAGAAGCCGAAACCTGGGCTTTCGCTGATTCCAGCGCAGCTCGGGCGCTCTCAGCGGCGGCGCGGTCGTCATCCAGCTGTTGCGCAGAAATAGCCCCTCGTTGGGCGAGCGAGCGGGAACGCGTATGACGTTTGGCAACAGAGTCCAGTTCGGCCTGGCGTTGATTGACCAGCGACTGTGCGGCACGAGTTTCACTTTGTCGTTGCTCCAGCAAAGCCTGCGCGGCGGCAACGGCGCTTTGTGCCTCTTTGATTTGCGCGATGGCTTCCAGTCGCTGTTCCTGCAACACGCGAGTATCCATCTTCGCCAGCACTTCGCCTTCGCGAACAAACTGGCCTTCTTTCACCAGAATGGTGTCGATACGCCCGGCAGTTTTGCTGGCGATATCCACTTCCGTCGCTTCAATGCGCCCATTGCTGACAGCAAAGCCTTCCGGCACACCCGCCGGGCGCAACAGCCACCACGCCACGACGGCAGCCACCGCCAGTGCCCCGACAACCCACCACGCCAGATGGCGCTTACTCTTATCCATAATCGACCCGCCATAATCCCTGTAAGCAAACGACGCGTGTTACAACTGCCGCCGAACGACGTTCAGCGGATTCTTCCATCCGGGATAAGAAGGAAACGACAAATACGACCAGCGCGCAGAGCATTGAGCGCCAACGGGGAAGGCTTAGCGAAAACGGGTAGTAATGTTGTCATCATCAGCATTCCTGGCCGTAAATGAAACACGCATACTCATAAGTGTGATCTATAAAACTGGCTGACAAAACGGTATCCATCCTGTTGGATCGCGTTTCACGCCTGTTCAGTTGCAGGAACAGAGCATTCCTTTTTACGTTTTATCAACAGTCTCAACCAGATAGTAACATTAATATTCATGTTGTCTATGGTTCAGAGCTGTAACATTGTGCGCCTTCTAATCAAAGGCATAAGTCCATTTCTGTTTTTTTCATGCTGGTAAGACTTCCAGGGAGTGGTTATCTCTGGCCCTGCACCAGGGTTAATTTGGCAATTATGCATGCTGAACATTCTTCCAGCATGTTTACTGTCACGGGCGTTAAGACCTAAAACTGTCCCCGTTTCACCTATGCGTTCTCTCCCACCATTTCCGTTATGTGCAACAACTTGATTTATACCTAACATTTGTGAACATGCTAATAGTGCTTCAAGTTTAGGTCTGTAATCTGTCGAAACAGAAAAATAACGATTAAAGGATCGACAAGAGATAGCCCGGCTAGTTTTAAACTTTTTGCCATTAATTATAGCATGATGCTTTTTATTAATAATTTCCGCTAATTCGACCGGATCGAGAGCATTGGTCATTTCATCAATAGAGACAGTTATCGGTCCTATAATGTAACGTTTTCGCTGATCATCAAAAGTTATCCCATGATGATTTGCCATTATTTTGTATTTGGGGTCATAGAAACATACAGGATAATCTTTTATCCCGTCGTAGGTATCCTCATCAAGTGGTTTCATGCGCGTGAAGTTTTGCATATAGTTACCATTGCAATTCGTTTCATGATTTCCAGCTAATACATGAACATTTTTATTGATACTCATTATGCGTTTTAACAAATCGATGATAAATTGAACGCCACAGATATTACTAAATCGATCGCCGGTTTGGTCGCCAAGAAACGTACATGGCGTGACTGCGTCTTTATTAATAACCAAATAAGGCTGAAGACTTTCTAAAACATTATCTCTTCTGTTCAGTATACTGATTATTGTATTAACATTAGTGTCAAGTTGCTCATTAAAGTTCTCCCTTAGCAATACGTTGAGAACTTCATCTTCTATATTAAGCAACTGGCTAAGGAAATTTTCTCCTTCAGCCATGATTCCCAAATGTCCTGTTGCAAAAAGCGCGTACAAAACTGCACCGACTGAGCTATCGGTATCGCCAAAATAGGTCGGCCTGGTACTTGTGGGATCAACAGGTGAACAATTGGAGAAATAGGTTCTGTCAGCGAACTGGGGTTTTATAATTGTTTCGAATTTAATATCAAATACATTGTATTGCGATATTTCCCAGTTCCAGATGGGTTTGTACGACTCAGTAACTGCAACATCATTAGCATTATCATTTACTGTCATATTATTAAGTAAATAAACAATGCTGCACCAATTAATATCGGTATTATCAAGAGGGCAACCGTGATTTTTACTATTAATTGTCACAATAAACTGATAACAGTTATTCCTACGTAGAATATGAGCGCGCATGCCCGATAGCATACTATATTTTTCTGAATGATTCGTTTGTATGGTAAATGAAATTTTGTCATCTTGAATAGATTGTTGGAAACGTTCTATTTGCCAATCATCAATTTTTTCCACAACTTCACCGAGCATTGTCCTGGCAATACTTGATATATCATCACCTATACCATTTGCAATATACCCAAACAGTTCTTTAGTGAAGTTGGTAACATGCTCTTGCACCATATCATTTGTTGCGATTGTCGTTGTACTGCCATTAGTGCCTGCCACAGTTCCAATTTTCATCTTTTACCTCATATTATTCACCGCGAGGAATACATAGTTAACATTTTATCTTATGACATACACCTCATATTCGATGGGAAAATAATTATATTTTGCACAAATCATTCAGCCTTAAAGCATAATATGAAATTTCTTATCTCATAGCAGAGAAAGTCCCTAAAGATTGTAGAGGCGTCATCAGTACATACCTCTACAATCGATTAAGAAAACCTATGAAATACTGGCAAAATTAAAAAGAGATACCACAGCACTCATGAAGTTTTATTGAGGTTGAAAACAACTAAGCCCTGGGACACCTTTTTTATCACCACGTTCGTTAGGTGCTATCTTCCAAGAATTTAGCCCCATGGTATAATTATCAATTTTTTGATGCTGGTCTACCCCTAATCCATAATGGCCAAATTTCTGTTTAGTTTTTTTGAGCGTCTGTCCACATTTGAAGATATCTTCAGGTTTTGGTCTGAAAGCAGTAGTGTTATTAAAATAATTTTCATATACAGGTGTGGGTGCTATAGCATTGCTTCTAATTAGATGGAGAAGATGATCATCCATGTGTTGTTTATGTTTTTTATTAAATATATTTGCTAATTCCTCAGGATCAATTGGGTCTTTCATCTGATTAAATGGAACCTGCAAAGCACCGAGACAATAACATTGACTTTCTTCATTTCTTATTATTCCGTGATGACTGGTTAAAACTTTAGTTTCTGAGTTATAATTACAAACATCGAGCGTTTTAATTAAGTTATACGTATCACCGGCAGAGAGTTTATAATTTTCTAGTCGTGCAGTATAGTTACCATTAAAATTGATTTCATGATTTCCAGCCAGAACGATGACATTTTTATTAATACGGCTATCTTTATTACCCTCCATATTTCGCATAGAATTTAGCAAAGTAAGGATATATTTATCACCAAAAATAGTACTAAATCTATCGCCTGTATGATCCCCAAGGGGGATACAAGGGGTTATCGCATCGTCCTTTAAAAAAACATGTTGATGCAACTCATTCAATATCATGTCTCTCGTATTTAATAAATTGTAGAGCAATTTATTATTTTTATGTATGTATGCAGATGAAGCCATGTCTTCGTGTTTTAATAATTCACATAATAAACTCCAACCCTTTTCCCTGATGCCTATATGCCCTGAAACGAGCAATGAATAAAGTACAGCGCCTACTCTTCCATCTGTATCGCCAAAATAAGCCGTGTTGGCATTTTGTGGGTTAATCACACCACATTGTTTATAAAAGTCTATTTTAGAAAACACAGATTTAACATAGCTATCAAACTTATCCTTAGGAAACGTCTCTTTAGAGACATCCCAACGCCAGTCAGCTTTAAAATTACCGCTAAGAAGAGTAAAGAAATTTTCAGGTATGATAGAAAGCCCATTAACTTTATAAATTATGTCTGATTTATCTCCGGAGAAATTAATAAAATAATAACCATCCTTACACTCAATCTTAACTGTAATGGGAGACGATAATTTTATCACATGGTTATTGTCTGGTATAATTGTAAAGATAAACGTGTTAGTAGTATTATCGGCAAAACTATTATATTCTTGAATATCTATAGATGGCTCACTATTGTAAAACCATATTTTCTCCATCTGAAGACTATGTTCATTTACCCTCCAGTGACCATGTTGCAGGAAATAGATGATATGCATGCCAAAATCGTTATCTATTTGCGAATCATTATCCAGTTTATCAATTTCAACTATCTTTGAACGATGTGTTTTATCAACCTTGCTATGGTGTTGATGATTATTAACTTTATCTGAATGCTTATCTTTATGGTTTGAAGGGATGTACTTAAATATATTGTCAATTGCTTTCATAAATAACCCGCGATATTTTTGACCTGTTAGTAAAAAATAAATGATACATGTCTGAAAGACATATTTACGACGATATAAAACAATAATGCTTATATGTTCGCTGATTTTAAGCACCGAGACTATCCGGTCTTTTACTAAATAATGGAAAACAATCCATCCCTGGAAGACAATTGTAAAAAAAACAACAGAATAAGAATTAATCTTAGGATAAATATTTATTTATCATGGCCTTTTGACCGCTAAAAAATGGCACTCGGCACAGTAAACCCCGCTATAGTTATGCTATACATTTGTCTTTAATGATATCTCGTCGTTATATTAACAGGCTGAAATTATCATTAATGCACATTTCAATATTAGCAGGGATACCTGAGGAGTTTAAAGTGAACATATATATCGGGTAGCTTTTCAAATTAATCCCTTTGATTATAGGCTTAATTTGCATCGCGTTAGGTGGCTTTGTGCTGGAAAGTTCAGGGCAACGTCACGGGTCATGTGCTGATTTCTCTGGCGGCCATATGCCTGGCATTATTCACTACCGCATTTATTATCATTTCGCAGCTCACGCGCGGCGTTAATACGTTTTACAATACATTGTTCCCCATTATTGGCTATGCGGGGTCAATTATCACCATGATATGGGGTTGGGCACTGTTAGCAGGTAATGATGTGATGGCAGACGAGTTTGTTGCCGGCCATGTTATTTTTGGCGTTGGTATGATTGCCGCATGTGTATCGACGGTGGCAGCGTCGTCCGGTCACTTTCTGCTCATTCCCAAAAATGCAGCGGGGAGCAAGAGCGACGGAACACCGGTACAGGCTTATTCTTCATTAATCGGTAATTGCCTCATTGCCGTTCCCGTTTTACTCACCCTGCTCGGTTTCATTTGGTCTATTACGCTGTTACATAGTGCCGACATAACTCCGCATTATGTCGCCTTGGGTTAACCGCAATCTGTGCCTGTCTAATTGGCCTAGTGGCCACAATCGTCCATCAAACACGTAATACGTTCTCATCCAAAGAGCACTGGCTGTGGTGTTATTGGGTTATTTTTCTCGGCTCAGTCACGGTGCTGCAGGGGATATACGTCTTAGTCAGTTCCGATGCAAGCGCCCGACTGGCTCCCGGCATTATTCTCATTTGCCTCGGAATGATCTGTTACAGCATATTCTCAAAAGTCTGGCTACTGGCACTGGTCTGGAGACGTACCTGTTCGTTAGCCAACAGAATACCGATGATACCGGTATTTACCTGTCTGTTTTGCTTGTTTTTGTCATCATTCCTCGCGGAAATCGCACAAACTGAGCTGGACTACTTTATTCCATCTCGGGTTCTGGTTGGATTAAGCGCAGTATGTTTTACATTGTTCTCTATTGTTTCAATATTAGAGGCCGGTTCTGCGAAAAAAAATTAAAATTTACATAATCCCAGCGTTATTCATATCTTAACGCTGGTTTTTTACGAACTTAGTGAAATAATGTAGAATATAAAATTATAATTTTATATTGGAGCACATGTGTTAATGATCAACCCCGGGATACTAAAAATATAGACATTATTAAACTTGCTTAGCCTCGCATTGCCTTTACCTGTTAAAGATGCATCGAGAAAATTGAGTCTGAAGTTCTCATCCTTTATCTGATTTTCCAGTCCCGAAACTTTGGCCTTAGCATTACCTGAGATCCGTCCGTTACTATCTATTTTGTAGGTAAAAAAATACGAATGGGAAAATTTCCTCGGTGTATCTTCATCAGTTAAGCCAACAATCGTAAAACTACCGCTACCATCTTTTTTTAAAATGACTGAAAGGTTAGCAGAGTAGTATAAAGAATGATCTGTTTTAGCATTTCTTGTTAACGTCGACGTACATTCAAGAGACGTTGTGCTACCATCACGAGCCTTCCAGAGAGCAAAAAAACACACCTGTAGCAAAAATACATTTTCTTATTAGTCATATAATAGCACCTCTGAACAAATTGCATAAGTTTCGCCATTAGAGGATTTTATACATCTTGATAAATACCGCTGCCCTTCCCCAAGCAAATAATGCATACTATTTACATCATATATAAAATTTGCACCTGGCACACAGGGTAAATGCTTTTTCGAAATTTCAGCGGCCTCTATTTGAGATTTAGCGAGGCCAATCTCGTTAAGATTCGCTGAAAGATATAAATCACAGGTGTCAATCTTACCTGATTTAACCAATGGATAATCCGTTATACTGTAGGTATCTTTAAAAGCCACGGCAAACATTTCAATAATAACAATTACTACCACAAGCGAAATCAAAATGCGAAAAAGAGGAATACTCCTTTTGCGCTCTACTTTTTCAACAACATCTTCTTGTAAATGAGAATCATCATAAGATTGTTTACTTATTGTTATGTTTTCACTGATGTAAAAGCCTACTTTGGGTATCGTAAGAATCACATTTTCTTCAACACCAATATTTTTAAAACTTTTGCGTAACAGGGATATATATTGGTTCAATGTGTTGTTTGACAGATCAAATGAAAATCTCTCCAAAACGCTATCAATGATTGAGTTCCTGTCAACCGCTCCACCATTACTTTCCAGTAACACTGCCAAAATACACCCCGCCGTAGCTGGCAAATTTATCTCATCCTGGGTATTTACATTCGAGAGCGAGCATTTGTTCGGATCAAAAATAATCGCGTCATTGATAATGAAAAAACATCTCCGCTCCATGCAGGCAACAACACAAAATAAGATTTTGTCATTTTAGCCTATTCCTGGTGGAACTGACACAAGAAACTAAAATACAAATATAACCCTGAAAAAGTCATATAAAACTTATATCCACAGAATAAAAAAACAAAACATGTCAGTTTTATCAATATAAAGTATCGCAAGGCGAAAAGTGATGCAAGAATACTCCTAAGTAAATGAAAGCGCACCACATGAAATTATCAACACATGTAATTTCATCATTAGGTGCTATCGAAAATAACTCAGGAGCTACTTAAGATGAATAATGTCTTACTCATGAGACCCGATGACTCAGAATTTATGATACCTGATGACTGGTCAGGGCTAAACGCAAAAGGCATTACATACGAACAAGATAATAGAGTGACAGAGTCTTTTCTGCCTTTTAAATCTTTTTATTGTTCACCGGTGTGCACGACAGTTGAACTCATCTCACAAAATAATTGTTTTGCTATGGGTATCCGCTACCTTCTGGAAAAGAAAAGAGACTTAAGGCTAAATCACTTTAAAGCCTTCTCTCATAAATGCGAGACAAAACCTGACGTGTTAATTATGACCGGGTGCACCGTCGCTGATACTTATAGTATATTCTCACGCATTGTTGAAGAAAATATAATGAAAACGATGACACCTATCGTCATCATTACTGGGCATCACTCAGAAGATCTTTGTTCTCTGGCATCGAAACTGGGAGGAGTTAAAATAATATCACCGACAGAAAAGATTGCAAAAATAGAAAACGCTATCAATGATGCTTTTAACAGCAAGCCTAAAAAAATAAGATTTTTAACAGATATACTCTCTCTTCAACAAATTGAGACCATGAAAATGGTTGCGCAGGGTAGATCCGTTAATGAGATTTCAGCCGCAATGAATATTAGCATCAAGACCGTGTATGCACATAAAGTTCGTGCTATCAATAAGCTGGGAATTAAGAAAAAAGTTTATGAAGCGCTTTTTTATAAAGCGCTAATTCAGTTCAACTGATGTAAAAATCACCCTCGCTTAATAAATAATATATTCTATGTCTTTTTTTATAAGTTAAAAAAGGCGGGATATCAAATCCCGCCATGAAATTAACTAATCATCTGCATTATTCTGCGTAGATATAAGCCTGGGTACGGATGGTGTAAGAGTCTGGCTCAACAACCTGTTCTTTCATATGGGAAACGACGCGATAGGCACCACCTGTTCCAGTATTTTTCAGCATCATATAACGCTTACCGCCAATCTCTTCGGAGGCAGCTGAAGGAGGATCCTGCTCAAGCGTTGTCAGGGAAACTTTCAGTTTATGGTCCGGGTTATTGTCACCAGAAATTACTGCATCCGCTGAAGTACTGCTCTCCGCATAAATATCATCCGGGAAAGTTACAGCATAGTCGTGGCTCTGCCCATCAGATGCGCCAACAATACCTGTTGCCAAAGGCGTCCATGCAGTTAACGTACCGCTATATACCCCTTTCACTGGTTGAATGGTATTATTAACAACGATAGGCTTGGTCAAAGTAAGATTAGCTGACGCTTCAGTACCCTGGCTTACTAAAGTTCCCGCCTGAGAAGCAAAAGCTGTCCCCGCCAGCATGATTGCTAACAATGTTTTCTTCATTATATTTTCTCCATGATTTTCATTTACACTGCAAAATGCAGTTTCTTTCTTTGCATTTACGTGCTATCGCGAAAATGCTTCCACCAAATAATGGAAACATCTTCACAAAAATAAATTATGAGTTTCTTAATTTAGAAACTATAAACATGTCGCCGCTATCTGGTATAACCCTGATGCACTTTTCTTCGCAGGAAGTTGGTATTTTGCGATACAGGATTGATCTTTAGAATAACCCCATTTCACATTAAACTCGCCTTCCGCACTCAAGCCAGAAACATAAGCAATACCATCTTCACCTACAATGCCGGCCATATTTTCAGTGTCTTTGCTATAACTAATCACAGCGCCGAAGGGGACGGGTTTACCCTCTTTCTGTTTTAAGGTTACTAATCCTTTATCCCCGCTCTTCACTGCCAATGTCGCAGGCACAACGGCTCCAGCTGTCGGTACAACCAATTGACTAGTTTGTGGTAAGTCGTAATTCTTACCTATCGTTTTTTCATCCAGAATAACATCGTCTCTTCGGTATGGCTGCACTGGCAGTATTGCATACCCACGAAAATCAGTACTCAGTCCCGGCCAGCCATTAACGTTAACCCCCGTTGCTCCGGGTGCCTCTATAAGGGCTAATGTCCCATCCACATTTTGACCAAATGTAAGTCCATCCCTTGTAATAAGTATCCCACCGCTTAAATTTGCACCTAGCTGTTTCATGTTTTCGCTGGAGCTGTAATGGCTACTAAACTGACCATATGATCCATTTTTGCCAACTTGCACAATGTTCATCGTGCTCTTCGGTTGTGACTGATGAGCGTTAGTTATATTTGTCGCTACATCCCACCATACACCACCACTATTCTGACCTGATAATGAAACCTGATAGTTATTACCCTGCTCTCCCGAACGACTCATCTGTGAAGACGCATAAATTTGATTTTCGTCACCCAGCGATAATGGCACTGAAATACCCACGCTTAATTTCTGATCTACTTTCCATTTATGCGATGTCAGCAAGTCGTTTTTTGCCCAGTTAATGGAGAATGTTATGCCTCTCCATACCGTACTATAACTCAGGCTGGTAGACCGCGTGTTTCCTGTGCCCCGGGAAGAATTATACCTCGTGGTATTGAAGTTCAAATTCCCGATATTACCAAGGGGCTGGGATAAGGATATCGTAGAGCCATCGTGACTATTCTTATCTCTTTTTCTGTTCCGTTCATCCTGTGCACTTACTGCTTCAGTCAGTGTGGCATAACCTGATGCATAACGGTTCGTGGTTATAGACA